>JBEIKN010000116.1:0-6126 GCA_040379725.1 Flavobacteriales bacterium | reverse complement strand
GACCTATTGGCATCCATCCAATCCTTGTGATTGTATTGAGCCAGATCAATAAAAAATTCAATGAAGGCAGGTTTAAAATAAACGTGTTTTGACATAGCAAAAAAAAAGCGCCTTTCGGCGCTTGGTTTAATCTTATTGAACGCTTAAAGGTTTGATGACTCTTCCCTTGTCAGTATCAATGTGGATTTGATAGATCCCTTTGCTTAATCCTGCAACTGAAATACTTTGCTCTTGATTGGCCTCCAATACAATGGTTTGAACCAATCTTGCATTAACATCAAATATTGATATCTGTTGAATCACAGCAGATTCTGATTTAAAGCGCACCAATTCATTGGCTGGGTTTGGATACATTTTAATTTTTGCTGCCAAGGCATTTTCTAGAATACTGTTAGACTCATCGTCTATAATGGTAACGGTATGAATACTATCAGGACCAATCACAGTGCCCCATGAGTTATCTCTGATCACCCAAACAATGGTTTCATTTAATTCAACAGTGGCATCGTCATTTAATTTAGATTTCACAACGATACTTGGAACGCTTGGGGTTAAAATAAACATTCTTGAAGCATTGGATTGATAATCAACGTTTCTTGAGGCAGTACCACTCTTAATGTATAAGGTGATTTGTTGGTTACTAGACAAATTAGCACACTGCAAAGTGAATCCATTTGTGCTGTCTCTGTTCTCAATAGCAGATGAAGTAGGCGCTGTGAAATTGAACACAGGCACCACTAAATTAACAACATCGGCCATACGACGTGGCATAATTCGGTAGCCACTATTAAAAGGGCTGCTTGCATCTAATTGAGCACCTATTCCTGTCAAGTTGAAAAAACCAGTAGGGGCTGGTTTGCCATCTATGTCTGTTTCACTATCTATGACCATATCAAATGAATCAGAGGCGGTTTTAACTTTAAGGGTTACGGTTGTATTAGGAGCCATGGCTGTAGAAGGCCATGCATTTGGATTAGACAACTTCACCAAATTAAATTTAACCAAATCAGATTCAGTTGTTTCACCTAAAATCCCTAACAATTTAGCAGACCTTAAGGTTCTATTACTAGCCAATTTGTATAGGGTATCTAATTGAGTTAATTGAACCATACCATTTGATTGAGCAATTCGACCATAGACTAATACACTGTCTCCTTCTGTAACATTGTATCCAAAAGTACCTCCTGAAGGTTTTAAAACTTGAATACCGCCAGTATTGTCTATCAAGGTAAAGGTCAATCCGTTTGGTGTTCCAAGAGGCCCTAAATTAACGCCGTATACAACACCCCTTAAGGCACATCTCACATTTAGACTATCAACTACAAATGCAGGAGCTTTACAGGTGCTTACTTTATTGATTTTATATTCTGGAAGATCATTATCTATGATGGATATTCTGATGGTATCAGGCTTGGCAATTTTAGCATTGAAAGATGTTCTAATGATAAACACTGCATCTTCTTTCATTTCGCTGGTATTATCATTGATGATTGGTAAAGTATAAATAAAGCTATCTGGATCCGTTCCACTGAAACTCAATAATTGTGACGAGAAAGTGTAATCTGATCCTGGTTGGGCCAGACCGGCACTTGACAATGCCGATAAAATGATATCACTTTGATTGCTATTGCCTCCCAATCTATTGATACGCATTTTCACAGAACCCACATTTTCATTAACAGTTAAGGCCTTGGTAGAAAACGAATAAATAGGTGCCGCGTCGTTATCGGTGATGATTAATGTATACAATGAATCTTTTCCGAAAGTTGATGGTGAAGTTGGATTTCTTAAGGCCAAAACGATGGTATCTGGTCTGTCTTCTTTCAACTGCTCATCGATGATACGAATGTTGAATTCAAGACTGTCCTGAAGCTTACCACTGGTAAAGCTGATGGTGGTGTCCTTATTGGTAGAACCAAGTTTAAAATCAGCAGGTATCAATGTACTATCTGACTTAGATTTAACGGCTACATGGAAACTTGTAGTTGACACAGAGCCGTTGGTTATTTTTACTTTAACTTTCAACAACCCTTGACTTTCTTTTACTGTTTGGGTTGGTTTAGCAAAACTGATCACACAAATATCATTGTCGATGATATTGATGGTCGAAGTTGAAACTGCTCCTAAACGCGCATTTACGGGGTTGTTTAATCTTACAACAATATTTTCTAATGGTTCACTCAACAAATCATCAAAAATTTTCACTTTTATGGTATCTGTAGCTTCACCATAAGGTTTAAACCTGAATTGGTTGGTAGAAAGGAAAGTATAATCCGCTCCACTTGTCGCTGTTGAAGTGGTAACAAAAGCTGAGACCTTGCTTGAATCGGTATTGCCGTATTTTCTTCTGAACACAAGGCCAACTGTTGTATTGGCTTCATTTACCGGCAACAAGGTGGTTACAAACTCGAATTCTGGACGCATCAAAGGCGCGTAATCATTTTTGATGTATACTGGCCTCTTAGCACCACCACTGCGGTTGATGGTAGAGTCATTACCCCAAATACCATCGGTTTCAATATTGGCATAAATAACGGTATCAAATCCAGGGTCTCTACTCTCAATACGGGTAATACCTGTACTCATCGCATTTGGAATAATGGTCCCCCATGAACCTGACACACCGTTAATTTTATTGTTGTAATAGGTTTGCATTTTAGAAAAAGACAAACCCTCGTTTTCAGCATAAGTAATACTCACAGGCCTTGTAGTCATGCCATTGCTTTGAGTATACAATAAAATCATACTTTTAAACCTGGTTGAAGAAGCGCCAAAAATGGAGGTTCCTTTATTCGATGAATTAACATTCGAAAACTGAAGTACTTGGATAGAGTCATTGATGTATGCTTTGGTAATCGTGCGAGGAATGGTGTCGATTTCTTGCATAATGATCATAGGATACACATAGTTGCCTGGTGTAAATCGGCTATCATTGTCATATATCGCACCAAACCAACCCACATAATCACTTTGTCCTAAACCAAGCGCAATGGTATCATGAGCACCCGGAACACCTAGGTTTGGGCTAAGAATAGAACTCCATGAACCATTTTTTCTGATAACAAGCGGCATACCGGCTCCAGTAGTTGTGGTACTAGCTGTATCAGACAAAACTATAAATCTTGTGTAATATTTATATTTAGCCCCTGGCGTAAGTCCATTAATTCTTGCCTGAAATAAAATGGGCAATCGAGTAGAGTCAGCAGATGAATTGCCAGTAGATCCACAGACCAATGGAATGCGCTCTCCCAACAATTGTCCGGCTTCTGGTTTTTGAGCAAACAGTTGCATGGTCATGCTTAACACAAACAGTAAAGCTAAAGTGATTTTTTTCATGAAAGTAATATCTTAGAAGGGCAAATATACTAAATTAATTCATTGGAAAACACAAGGCAAGCACAACAATTTGGACTTCTGTATTGTCTTTTAGCGCATGGACACAGGCCTCAATTGTAGCCCCAGTGGTCACCACATCATCCACTAAGGCGACACAATGTATTCCTGAAGGCAAAGCGTCTTGGCTTAAAACATATACAGACTGAGCATTCAACCATCTATCATAACGGTTCTTCCTGGTTTGAGTTGATTTTACTTGAGCCACTTGCAGCACCTGATTGAATACCGGTATTTTTAAAAAATTTGACAGACCTATGGCAATTGCTTCTGCTTGATTATACCCTCTTTGCTTCATTTTTTTGGGATGAAGTGGAACCGGAATAAGGGCTTGTATACCCATCCATTTTAGTGATCGAGAAAAATCTGAGGCAAATCTATACCCTAATTCAATGGCTAGAGACTGCTCACCTTGATATTTAATGGCATGCATTAAGCTTTGCGCTGTCCCTAACCTATTAAAGCTAAGCCATGCTATCGCAGCCTTTAAGGCAATTCTCCCTTGAAACACTTTTAGCAATGGACTTTGCGGTAATTCATGAAGATGAATTTTGGGTAATTCCTGCCAACAAACCAAACAAACATCCTTTTCGTGCTTGTAAAGCTGCTTTTTACAAAGCAAACATAAACGTGGAAACAGACAATCTAAAACAGACTGATAGACTTGAACCAATAACATTGAATCAAGTTAAGTAAGATAAGGGAACTCTAAAACTACATTTTAGACTTGAGCTTCATTAGGAAGCCTATTTCACTTTCCTTCAATAAACGCCACTTGCCTCTAGGCAAATCTTTTTTGGTAAAGATACCCATGCTAACACGGTCTAGTTTTTCAACTTCATATCCCAGGGCTTCGAACATTCTTCTCACAACACGGTTTTTACCGCTGTGTATTTCAATACCAACATGTCGTCTATCTTCATTATCTACGAAGGTAGCTGCATCTGCATGCACCAGACCATCTTCGAGCTCAATACCTTGTACCAATTTATCTAAGTCAGTTCCGCTGATTTTTTTATCCAATACAGCATGATACACTTTGCCTATTTGGAAGGATGGATGAGTCATGGCTTGAGACACTTCGCCATCATTGGTCAACAACAATACACCAGTGGTATTTCTGTCCAATCTTCCAATTGGGTATACCCTTTGAGGGATTTTATCGGCCAACAAATCCATAACTGTTTTACGGCCTTTATCATCATCAGTAGTGGTAATAAAATCTTTGGGTTTATTCATTAAGATGTAGATGAATGGCTCTGGTAATATCTTTCTACCATCATAACGCACAACATCTGTTTTCTTAACTTTATACCCCATTTCAACAACGGGCTCACCATTCACCGTTACAAGGCCTTGTGCAATCAAATCATCCGCTTCTCTTCTGCTGCAAACACCTGAGTTGGCAATGTATTTATTCAATCTAATATCTGATGGATCATCTGAAATGCCCAACAAATCTTGTTTGCGCTGAGAATATGATTTTCTGATTTTAACTTCAGGGTCGTACTTTGGCCTGAACTGCTTTTTCTCACCATCTTGGTCATTATTCATGCGACCATTACGCTGATCTCTGTCATCTTTAAAACGCGGTTTATCGTTATAACGGTCATTAGGTCTTGAAGATCTGTCTGATCTATCTGAGCCTCTTCTGCGGTCTTTATCTGAACCGAAATCAGAACCTTCATTTCTTTTTGGATATGGTTTGTCGCCATAAGGTCTGTCACCATATGACTTCTTCTCAAACGACTTGTCTCCATAGGGTTTATCACCGTATGATTTTTTAGCATAAGGCTTATCCCCATAAGATTTATCACCATAAGGTTTATCTCCATATGATTTTTTACCATAAGGCTTGTCTCCATAAGGTTTATCCCCATATGACTTTTTAGCATATGGTTTATCGCCGTATGGTTTATCTGAGGCTGATTTTTTTCCGTAAGGCTTATCACCAAATGACTTTGGCTTATTGGATCTAAAATCTGCACTATCGTTACTGGATTTATGTTTAGGAATAAAACGTGGTGGCGCTAAATCATCACCATCTTGAGCAAATGGTTTTTTAAAGCTAGGCTTACTAGATCTAGGACCTCCACTGCGACTATTGCTTGGGCGTTTATCAGACTTGGGACGGTCGTTAGATGATTTTGGCGAATACGATTTACTCGACTTGTTTCTATTGAATGGCATGAACTGCAAAGATAAGGCTTTTCTGCGTTCATTTAATCGTAAATATAAGGCGTCTATATCGATATAGATTAGTCACAAATAAATGATTATCAGAGTTTTAAACACATACCAACAGCAAATGAGAGAAATCATCTCAAATAAATAACATGAATTCACCTAAATTTGCAGCACTTCAAATTTTTTATATTGACGCTTTCATGATTGTACCTAAATTTCTCAACCCAAGTAACTCGTTTCATGCTGAACTCAGAAAACGCATCAACGATTATTTTGTAAACATTAACTCAAAGCCAACTGGTAATGTTAAATTGTATACCAAAGCTTTGGTATTGGTTTTTAGTTTCATTGCAGTATACGTTCATTTGGTTGTCTATACATCGCCCTTTGTTTGGTTAAACATTTTTGAATGTTTATTGCTTGGCACCTTGACAGCTGCTATTGGTTTCAACATCATGCACGATGGTGCACATGGTAGCTTTAGCCAAAAGAAATGGTTAAATGAATTGGCAGGATTGTCATTGAATGTATTGGGCGCCAATGTCT
>JBEIKN010000115.1:0-6179 GCA_040379725.1 Flavobacteriales bacterium | reverse complement strand
TTTCAGCACGCTCAATGGTTTTTTTGACAGCAACGCCCATGACACGACCAACAAAACTTTCTCAAGTTTTTTCAATAACACTACCATTACAGGTAAAACAGGTCAAGCAGGCACTGGTGAAGCCGATGAACTCATCAATATGATTTTCACCAAAGAAGATGTCGTTGCCCGTCACATAGTTCGCAAGCTGTATCGGTATTTCGTGTATTATGTTATTGATAGTAACATTGAAACCAATGTGATCATTCCACTAGCAGATATTTTTAAAGTCAATTGGGAAATCAAACCCGTATTGAGCACATTGCTTAAGAGCGCTCATTTTTATGACAACAACAACGTAGGCGCATACATTAAAAACCCTATTGATGTATATGCCAGCTTTATCAAACAATTTCAAATTCCATTCCCAAGCAGCCCTGTTGAAGATGTTCACACCTCCTACTTATTGATGTGGCAATTGGCTGCCGCTAGTGGATTGAATTTAGGCAATCCACCCAATGTATCAGGCTGGCCGGCGTATTACCAAGATCCGCAATACCATGAACTTTGGCTCAACTCCGACTCTTTACCCAAACGCATTCAATATGTTGTAGCCCTTATGATTGGTGTCAATTACGCTACTGGCAAAAAGATACAAGCGGATTTAATTGCTTATGCACAAACGTGTAGCGACCCATCTGACCCGAATAGTCTGATTCAAGAAACCATTGATTTACTCTATGCCATGGACATCTCTAGCACCCAAAAAACAGGGCTTAAACAAAGCACCTTATTGTTTGGACAAACCAATGATATCTATTGGATAACGGCTTGGAATGATTACATAGCCAATCCAAATGATGCCAATAAAAAAACCACTGTTAACAACGGACTATTGTTAATGGTAAAATACTTATTAGACTTAGCCGAACATCAATTAGCATAAGACATGAAAAGAAAAGATTTTTTAAAACGCGCTATACCAGCTGCTATGCTGCCATTTTTCATTGATGGCTTGCGTTTTCAAGCCTATGCTGCGACGCCAATGTTAAAAGCCATTGCACAAGCCTCTGCAAAGAACGGCAGAGTGTTTGTTTTGATTCAACTCAATGGCGGCAATGATGGTTTGAATACGGTTATCCCTTTGGATCAATACAGTACTTTAAGCGCAGCCCGCAGCAACATTTTAATCCCAGACACCAAAGTATTAAAATTAAATGGCTTCAATGGCACCGGACTGCATCCAAGCATGAGCGGATTACACACCATGTTTAACAATCAAAAAGTGAACATCGTTCAAGCTGTAGGTTATCCTAATCCCAATTTTTCGCATTTCAGAGCCACCGATATTTGGCATACCGCAAGCGATAGCAACCAATATCTAAATTCAGGCTGGGCAGGTCGCTATTTGGAAGATTTATACACCGGTTTTCCGGTAGGCTACCCGAGCACAAGTGACCCTGATCCATTGGCCATTTCGATCGGGTACTCAGTGTCAACTGTTTTAATGGGACCATCGGCTAACACAGGAATGGCGATCACCAATCCAAGTAGTTTTTACCAATTGGTGAATGGCACGGTTGATCCAGCGCCCAACACACCTGCAGGCCATGAATTAACCTATGTAAGACTCATCTTACAACAAACCCAGGCCTACAATACCACCATTAAAGCTGCGGCCCAATCGGTGAGCAACAAGGTCACTTATCCGACCAATAATACCCTTGCTGACCAACTAAAAATTGTCGCCAATTTAATTGCCGGCGGATTAAGAACCCCAATTTACACCGTTAGTATTGGTGGTTTTGACACCCACTCCAATCAGGTCAATGCGACGGGAGGCAATGAAACCGGCAGTCATGCTGATTTATGGAAAAAGGTATCAGACGCTATTGCAGCTTTTCAATCTGATTGCGAACAATTGGGCATAGCAGATCGTGTTGCCGGCATGACCTACAGTGAGTTTGGAAGACGCATTAAAAGCAATGACAGCAGAGGCACTGACCACGGTGCAGCTGCGCCTCTAATTGTTTTTGGCACACAAGTCAATCCCATCGTGATTGGCAACAATCCAAACATCCCTAGTACGGTCACAGTGAATGACAATGTGCCTATGCAATATGACTTTAGACAAGTCTATGCCTCTGTTTTAGTGGATTGGTTTCAGACCCCTTTAAGTACGACAGATAGCACTGTATTAAACAAACATTTTGACACCCTGCCAATTTTCAAAAAAGGATTAGGCATTGAAAGTGACATCAAAGCGGGTAAACAAATTCAATTGATGCAGAATTATCCGAATCCTGTGAAGACCCAAACACAAATTGATTTTTGGACTTCAGGTGGCAAGGTACAAATACATTTATTTGATCATAAGGGACAATTGATCAGTACTTTATTGGACGAAGAACGTCCGGCAGGAGCTAACAGCTACCTACTTGATGCCAGTCAATTGCCCAGCGGCAATTACTATTACCAGTTGGTATCGGGGTCAGTACAGATGGGCAGAAGCATGATCAAACTTTAAATGGATTTTTAAACCAAGAGTCTAAAAAAATCAGTTATTTTGTAGACGAATTTATGGCCTTTTCAAAAGTAAAATTAACGCCTTTGCACCATAGTGAATCCCTCGATATTTTTACTTCAAGCACTGAGGTCTTATTGGATTTACCTTTGATTGAGGGCGGCATAAGCGCTGGATTTCCTTCGCCTGCTCAAGACTTCATTGATTTATCGATTGATTTAAACAAAGAATTGATCAAACACCCTTCCTCTACTTTTTACGGCAGAGTGAGAGGCAATTCGATGCAAGACGCCGGCATATCCGATGGTGATTTATTGATCATAGATAAAAGTTTAGCCCCTAAAAACGGTAAGATTGCTGTCTGTTTTATTGATGGTGAATTTACGGTCAAACGCATTAAAGTCGAGAAAAACACTTGCTGGTTAATGCCTGCCAATGACCAATACCAACCCATTCAGGTGACTGAAGACAATCATTTCTTGGTATGGGGCATTGTAGTGCATGTGATTAAAAGTTTCTGATGTTTGCCTTAATTGATTGCAATAATTTTTACGCCTCATGCGAGCGCGTGTTTAGGCCTGACCTTAACGGCAAACCTATTGTTGTTCTATCAAATAATGATGGCTGTGTGATTGCCAGAAGTGACGAGGCTAAAGCCTTGGGCATACCAATGGGCGCACCTGCCTTTCAATACGAAAAGACATTCAAAGAACAGCACATTAACGTGTTTTCTTCGAATTATGCCTTGTATGGCGACATGAGTGCAAGGGTCATGCAAATACTTAGAGAAGCCTCTCCTGAAATCGAAATATACAGCATAGATGAAGCTTTTGTAGGGTTCACTCAAATGCCAAAAGATTTTGATTTCAATGGCTATGGCAAACAATTGAGACAACGTATTTTACAATGTACAGGTATTCCTGTAAGCATAGGTTTTGCGCCCACTAAAACACTTGCGAAATTGGCCAATCGCATCGCTAAGAAATTTGCCAAAACAACTGGCAATGTGTATGCCATTGATACAACAGAAAAAAGAAGTAAAGCACTTAAATGGCTTCCCATTGAAGATGTATGGGGTATTGGGCACAGGCACAGTAAACGCCTTAAACAAATTGGGGTGTTTAAAGCATCTGACTTTACCAGCTTAAACGATGCTTGGGTGAAAAAAGAAATGGCCATAGTTGGGCTCAGGTTAAAACATGAGCTGCTTGGCCGATCCAGTTTAGGTTTAGACTTACCTCAAAAAAAACAAAGCATTGCCACAACAAGATCTTTTGACTTTATGATGAGTGAGTATGAACAAGTATTAGAGCGTGTAAGCACGTTTGCGTTTTCATGTTCAGAAAAACTCAGGGCACAAAGGTCCAATTGCAATGCCTTAATGGTATTTATTCATACCAATGAACACCGCAAGGACTTAGCGCAATACAGTCGTAACATTGTGGTTGCTTTGCCTTTTCCAAGTAATTCTGGTTTCGACTTGGTCAAATATGCAAGCAAGGGTTTATCTATGATTTTCAAAGAAGGTTTCCAATACAAAAAAGCTGGCGTCATTGTAATGGACATAACCCCTCAAGCCATTGAACAAACCAACTTATTTGAACAAAAAGACGAACGTCACCCATTGCTGATGAATACAGTAGATCAACTGAACAAAAGACTTGGCAAACATAAAGTCCGTTTGGCGGCTCAAGCACCCGGGCGCACCTGGCGTATGAAACAAGAACGCTTATCGCCCAACTACACCACTTGCTTAAACGACATCATCAGCATTCATTTAGATTAACCATGTGTTTCCACAGTAAATTGACTCAAAAAGCCAGCAGCATTGAACAGCGATTCAATGCCAAAATGATGCATGCTGAGGATTACACACCAAATGCAGCAATAAATGGTTTTACACATCCAAAAACACCTGTTATTACAAAGAATGCCCTGCATGTTTTGGATGCTTATGAATGGGGTTTGATTCCACATTGGGCCAAGGATGACAGCATTCAAAACAACACACTTAATGCCCGCATTGAAACCTTAAGCGAAAAAGCCTCTTTTAAAAACATCCTACACCAAAGGTGTTTGATCATTAGCGAAGGCTTTTATGAGTGGCAGCATTTGGATGCAACAGGCAAGCAAAAACAGAAATACTTGATCCATAAAACCAATCATGAGTTATTTGCTTTTGGTGGATTATACAGTGTTTGGGAAGATCCTATGCATGGATCCATTAGAAAAACATACACCATTGTGACCACAGAAGCACAAGGGTTTATGCGTGAAATCCACAACAACAAACTCAGAATGCCAGTGGTCTTGTCGGCAGAACAAGAAGGACTTTGGCTTAAGGCAGCTCCATTTGAAACCTTCAGAAGCCTATGCAATGATTTGACAGCTACTGCACTTTAGTGCCTTAAATATTTCTTCTTTAAGAAATTGTAAAACTCCATTTGAGAACGAATTCTCGGTAAACCACCTAATTTGTAATCGTTGATTTGATATGGATCCAAGATGCGGGCTTTACAGTTATCTGACAACTGAATCTGCAACAACATGTTCAATTCTTCTTTAACCTCATGACTCAATATTGGGAAACAGACTTCAATGCGATGGTCTAAATTACGGGTCATCATATCGGCTGAGCCCATGTACATGTCCTCTTTACCAGCATTGGCAAACACATATATTCTTGCATGTTCAAGGTACTTATCGACGATACTAATGGCATGAATGTTCTCACTCAAACCTCTAACACCTGCCGTTAAACAACATATTCCTCTAATAATTAAATCAATTCTTACGCCGGCCTGACTGGCTTCATACAATTTATTGATCAAATGGGTATCAACCAGACTGTTCATCTTCATGATGATATGCGCTGGTTTCCCTGCTTTTTTATGGGCAATTTCACGATCGATTTTGGCCATTATACCTGACCTCAAATTGATTGGAGATACCATCAAGTATTTGAAATTGAACTTCTCAGGCTGAAACTTTTCAATCAATTTAAAGGCTTTATTGATTTCAGTAGTCAACTTTTGATTGCTGGTAAAAACAGAATGGTCACAGTATATTCTTGACGTCTCACCATTGTAATTGCCAGTGCCTAAATGCGCATAATACACCAAGCCTTTTTTCTCGCGACGACTAATTAAACACATTTTAGAGTGTACTTTATAACTTGGAATGGTATCCAAAACTGTGGCACCTTCTTCTTTTAGCTTATTGCTCCAATAAATATTATGTTCTTCGTCAAAACGGGCTTTCAGCTCCATCATTACAATCACTTTCTTGCCATTCTTTACAGCATTGATCAGAGCATTCACCACATTTGAATTTTCAGCCACTCTATAAAGCGTGATCTTAATGGTTTCAACTTGAGGGTCAATGGCGGCTTCTCTGAGCATTCTTACCACATAACCAAATGGTTGGTATGGATTACTGATGAGGTAATCGCGTTTTTGCATGGCCTGAAACATGGTTTTTGCATGATCCAATTCGGGCAAATAAATGGGCTCAATGGATTTGTATTTGAGGTCAGTCTTTTTGATGTCTGGAAAACCAATAAAATCTCTAAAGTTATGATACCTCTGACCGGGGATTAGCTCATCTTTATTTAACTTCAATTTACGATTAATAAAAGTCAATAAATCTTTTGGCATATGCTGATCGTATATCATAC
>JBEIKN010000114.1:0-6241 GCA_040379725.1 Flavobacteriales bacterium | reverse complement strand
GATTCGTCGAACACATCATAAGTAGGGAGTAGTGTTTTATGAATACTATGGGTCCAATGGCCATCTTGTAACACGCAAGCAGAATTATACAATTGTCTGCCTTCTGTTGCTGGGTTATGGGTTGGTGCGCCAATAATGATGGCAATATGTTTACTGTAGGGAAGTAAATAATGAATAAGATTCTGACAATCTTCTATAAAACTCTTATGGGTTAATAAGTCATCAGGTGGATAGGCGCAGACCGCTAATTCGCTAAATACGATTAAATCGGATCCTTGGCTTTGAGCTTGTTCAATGGCTGAGACTATGGCCGAAAAATTACCTTTAAAATCGCCAATGGTGAGATTGATTTGAGCTAAGGTAATTTTCATGATAAAGCCAATTAAAAGAAGAAACCGATTTCTAAGCCTAAGACATTGTTAACCATTTTAGATTTTTTGTCTCTTAACATATCTGTAAAGCCATTGTTAAAACGCAATCCGCAATAAAAACTAGTATTACCGTGTAAGTTGTATTCAATCCCAGCACCTAATATCATTGAAGCTCTTAATACACTTACATTATCAGAATAGTTTTTAAAATCGTACTGATTGTTTGAAACATCATTGGGGTTGAATTTTTCATCGATTGGAAAATTACTGCTTGGTGTTTCTAATGAACTGGCACTAATACCAACATTTTTAGATATCAAGAACCCAGGAGCAATACCAAATTGTCCCCAATAGCGCAACAAATTGCTTTCCTTTGTTCTGAATTTAAACATGAGCGGAATCTCAATATACTTGAGGTTGTATTTATAACTGATGTTATTAAATGAGTCTCCATTCTTTAACAACAAACCAATGGTGTCTCCCTTCAATTTCATACTATTGGTCATATTGGTAATGTTTACTTCTGATGAAAAGTAATAGTTGGTCCCTATGGCATAATCGGCCATAACACCGAAAGAATAGCCTATACCCATGCCATTTTTTTGAACATTGGTGGAATTGCTCTTGACCCAATCAAATCCAGGGATCACTTTAAAGCCTACTCTAAAGTCTCTATTGTCTTGAGCCATAGACGTTTGATTTAAAAAAATCACAAGGCCTAATAAAAAAATAGGTTTAAACGTTGTTTTCATGTACTTAATGAATTTTATTTGCACAAAAATGAGTAAAAATTTTATAAAAGCGGTCATGCTAGGCAGCTTATCAAGCATGATCTTTTTAACATCGTGTCAGAAAAATAGACTTGATGTAGATGTTAGTAATATTCAAGTGGATTTAACCATTCAAAGATTTGAGCAAGATCTGTTTACCAATCAATTGAAAGATACCACAAGCTGTTTTAAGCAATACCCTTATTTTTATGAGGATTACACCCGTGGCATTCTTGGTTTTGGCGGCAGCAATGAGATGGTATTCAATCAACTAATGTTGTATAAAAACGATGTCAATGCCAAAAAATTATACCAATGGGTGAATGATCAATACAAAGATTTTAAACCATACGAACTAGCCTTAACAGATGCTTATAAACACTTCAAATATTATTTTCCGAATGAAAGCATTCCTAAAATCATCACCTATACCAGTAATTTTAGTTTTTATATGAATCCTGTTGGGGTTGATTATATCGGCATGAGCCTTGATATGCATCTAGGAAAAGACTTTAAAGTATATGATCAAACTACTATCGAACGCTATTGGCGAAAAATACTCACGCCAGAATCGCTTGTGCCTTTGCATTTGTTAGCCCATGCCAATGATCTGTTTTACCATACCAATAAAGGCACTAATTTTACTGATGAAATGATTTATCAAGGCAAGTTGCTTTATTTTTTAGAAGCCATGATGCCAAAGATAGAAGACCATATAAAAATTGGGATGACACAAGATGAATTCAAGTGGTGTCAAAAAGAAGAGCATAATATTTGGGCCTTTTTGGTGAAAGAAAAATACATCTACAGTACCAACAAAAGGCAATACGAAAAACTCATAAAAGAGGGGCCTAAAACAGTTGTGAGTGGCGTGCCTGAACAAGCACCAGCAATGATCGGTAAATTTATAGGCTGGATGGCTGTCAGAAAATATATGAATGAACATCCTGACACAGATTTAAATACTCTGATGAACAACAGTAACGCACAGAGCATACTTCAAGAGAGTGGCTATAAACCTTAACCAATCATCATATGCGTAGTGGCATATTTGTAATCTGCTTGAATGGCTTTAGAACTTAAAGAATAGGCTAGCGTTACAATGCCGACACGACCAACAAACATTGTTAGGGTTAATATGATTTTACTGGTATCATTTAAGTTGGCGGTTATCCCTGTACTCAGTCCAACAGTAGCGAATCCTGAAACAGCTTCATAGGCCAGCTTAAGAATGTCTTGAGCGGGCTCTGTAAACGATAATAAAGTAATTACTGTTAAGACAAACATCCCTGAAAACAGTATGACGGCAAACGATTTGTAAATTAAATCATGGGCTATGCGTCTGTTGCCTAATGACATCTCTTTTTTCCCTCTAATCGTCCCTATAATGGCAACCATAGTGACCACAAACGTACTGGTTTTAATACCACCACCTGTCGATGCAGAAGAGGCTCCAATGAACATCAAAAAGATAGAAATCAACAACAAGGCATTGGGTAAATGTTCTAAGTTGATGCTATTGAATCCACTGGTTCTTAGATTAACCGATTGAAAAAAGCAAATGGCCCAATTGGCCAATGGACTGCTTTGATCAAGTTGTTGTGGCGCTAATAAATAATAGAACCCCAACATCCCTATAATGATCAATAGTATGCTGGTGTAAATGGCCACTTTAGAACTTAATTTCCAGGTTCTCCAAGGTTCTTTTAGTCTTGCCCTTAACATAGTGGGCGAGAACACATCTCTAATGACCGGGAAACCTAAGCCACCAAAGAAGATGATTACACCAATGAAAATATGCAACATATACAATTGAGAAGCAACAGGTGTCTCAAAATTGTATTCTAAAGTACTGAACCCAGCATTACAGAAAGCTGATATACTATGAAAAATAGAGGCATAGATTTTTTCGCCGGGCGATGAAAATTGATAATCTCCCCACAACAAATAAATGCCCAATGCACCTACTACCTCAATGATAAAGGTCATGACCAATATCCTTTTGATCAGGAAATAACTGCCGCTGATGTTTTCTGCATCAAGAATTTCATTCATCGCAATTTGGTGTTTGATACCAATGCCTTTTCGCATGAAGGATGCAAAAAAGGAGGCAAAGGTTAAAATGCCAATGCCGCCCAATTGGATCAACATTAAGATAATAAGTTGACCTTTAAGATTAAAAAAATGCGCCGTATTGACTACGACTAAACCTGTAACACAACTTGCACTTGCGCTTGTAAATAATGCATCAACAAAATTCAATGAATGTCCAGATGTATTAAAGCCAGGCAAGGTCAATAAAAAACCACCGCCTAATATTAAGACAACAAATGACCAAATAAAAAGGGTAGTGGGTTTTAATTTAGACGTGTAGATGCTATTGATGGATTTGACCAATTCAATCAGGGCAAAAAACAACAGGAATAATTGAATGAAAAAATGATAAATGGTGCGGTAATTATTGATTTCTAATTGTATCAATAATTTTTCGAGTATGGGATGCCCGAATAGGAAATAGCTTACCCCATCGTATACCACCAATAGAATCAAAATACCCTCGAGGGCATTGTCATTAAGGAATTTGGGTTTATCATGGCTAAGGAGGTATTTAACCATAAATCCAAAAATAAAGACCAAATAAAATACACGCGTGCTAAATAGAATAAATCGGATATTCTCTTCTGAATGATTAAACCCAAATCGGTAAATCATTACCCCAATGACCAATAAAGATGAAAGGAGTGTGAACCAACGAAGTATTTTTAAAAGTAAGTCTTCGTATTTGAATAAGAATGTTGCAAACTGGCTTTTAGGTTTCAATGGATTGATAATAAATATTGAGACTCAGCCGACAATTTATTGATATCAACTGGCACCACGCCACTTTCTTCACACACCAAGCCGCCAGCTAAGTTGGATAATTCAGCCATGGTTTTCATAGTAATACCACTTGCCAAACATAAGGCAGCGACACTAATAACTGTATCTCCAGCGCCACTCACATCGGCTATATTTCTGATGTGGGCCGGAATAAAATCAAATTGTGTATGATCTGTGACCATCACACCATCTTCACTTAAAGTGACCATAGTCATGTCGTTATTAAGCGCTTGATGAAGTTCAAGTACCAGAGTTTTTAAATGGGCTTTGTCTTTTAAATTCAATTGGCTGTTTAAACCCTCTTTGATTTCTTTTAAGTTCGGCTTAAACAAAGTGACCTTTTGGTACAACAAGAAATTCTTCTTCTTGGGATCAACCGCGATTGGTTTATTGGCCTTTAATGCAATATCAATTAAAATGGGGATGTTCTTTTCAGTTAAAACCCCTTTGTTGTAATCTTCTAAAATGACGACATCGCATGAGTCAATATGTTGTTTGTATGCTTCAATCAATGCTGTGTTTTCTTCATCTAAAAGATCATGAGTCTGTTCGTGATCCAATCTTAACAACTGATGTTTATTGCTTATAACACGTGTTTTGGTAGTGGTTTTTCTGGTGTTAGAACGCACAATTGCAGAAGTGATCATGTTGTTTTGTTCTAGCAACTGCATCAGGTCTTGGCCCTCTATATCTTGGCCAATAACTGAACATAAAATAGGTTTCGCTTTTAAGGCTTGAATGTTTACGGCAACATTGGCAGCGCCACCTAATCGCATGTCGCGATGTTCTATATTCACAACAGGAACAGGCGCTTCGGGTGACACTCTATCAACTTTACCTATGATGTAGGCATCCACCATAACATCACCAACTATGAGTACCGATTTGTTTTTAAATTGTTCTAATAGTGTGTTCATAATTACGATAACAAACTTAAACCTTCTTTTATTCTATCCATTGCTTTTATGAGATTTTCTTCGCTGGTGGCGTATGAAAGTCTGATACAATTATCATTACCAAAGGCAGAACCAGCAACGGTGACTAAGTATACTTGGTTCAACAAAAACATGCATAGATCTTGAGAATTATGGATGGTTTGACCTTGGTATTGTTTGCCAAAATAAGCGCTCACATCTGGGAATAAATAAAAAGCACCTGGAGGTAAACTGATTTTTATCCCTGGAATTGCTTGTAATCTTTCAAAGCACAAATCTCTGCGACGTTTAAAAGCATCGCGCATAGTATAGGTGGGGGTTAAATCACCATTCAGGGCTGCTATTGCAGCTTTTTGAGCAATGGCATTGGTGCCACTGGTAAATTGACTTTGTAATTTTTCACAGGCATAAGCTATTGGTTGTGGGGCTCCTATATAGCCTATTCTCCAGCCTGTCATTGAAAACGCCTTTGATACCCCATTAACAGTAATGGTTCTGTTGATCAAAGTTCCAAAACTTGCTATGCTATGGTGCTTGCCTTCAAAATTGATGTGTTCATAGATCTCATCACTTATGATATAAATGTGTTGATGGCGTTCAAATACTTCTGCCAATGCCTTTAATTCATCGTAATCGTAAATCATACCACTTGGGTTGTTAGGACTGCTAAACATGAACAACTTGGTTTTAGGTGTTATGGCTTGTTCTAATTGCTGAGGACTGATTTTGTAATCAGATTCAACTGTTGTGTCTATATAAACAGGAACACCTTGAGCCAATTGCACCATGTCTGCATAACTCACCCAAAAAGGTCGAGGAATAATGACTTCATCTCCAGGATTCACCAAAGATAAAACCGTATTCATAATTGAATTTTTAGCTCCTGTACTGACAACAATTTGATCCACTTGATAATCCAAATTATTTTCGCGTTTGAATTTTTGGACAATGGCTTCTTTAAGATCAGGAATACCTGCTACAGGCGTATAAAATGTGAAATTTTGATTGATGGCATCTATGGCTGCTTGTTTGATGTGATCCGGTGTGAAAAAATCGGGTTCACCAAAACTCAAACTAATGACATCTTTGCCTTGCGCTTTTAATGTTCTGCCAAGTTTTGCCATGGCTATGGTTTCAGATTCAGAAATCCATGAAAGCCTCTCGGCGAGTGCGTATGATGGTTGATGGTTATTCAAAATATTTATCGCAAAATGCAAACCTATTCAAAATAGCTTTATTTACGGTAAATAATTGTACAAGGTTCTATGAAATTGCCTTGTTTTCT
>JBEIKN010000113.1:0-6328 GCA_040379725.1 Flavobacteriales bacterium | reverse complement strand
TTTAGCTTCTACTGACTTTAAAAACCCTTGTAAGTACGTTATTTCGTCTGCAATTTTCTTGGCTTCTGCCACTTGATCTATTTGAGATTCAAATGGGATGAAACACTCGTCTGTACTGATTAAAAAAGTTAAACAATGTTCAGGTTTTTGTTGGTTATACGATATCTGATTTAAATTGGCCAACTTTCTGAGAATACCTTCCCAAACCTGATAATTAGCCGAAACTGATGTATTGATAATGATGTCCAAGGATTGTTTTGGCGACAAACCTTTGCTGTTTCGAATGTTTCTGATTTCTGAGACAATGCCTAAAGCCAAATCATTGATAAGCGTATGGGTTTGATGGGGTTTTGGATAAGCAGAAACAATGATTGGCTGCTCTGGATGACTATCGTGTAAGGCGTGGTAGAGTTCTTCCGTAATGAATGGCATGAACGGATGCAACAACTTGAGCAATGCTTCAAAATGATCTTTGGCTTGACTTAAAGTTGATTCGGCAATTGGCTGACCAAATGGTGGCTTAACCATTTCCAAATAACTAGAACAGAAGTCGTCCCAAATTAATTTGTAAATGGACATTAACGCATCACTCAATCTGAACGCATTAAAATCCTCATGAATGGCATTTACGGCCAATTGAAATTTCATTTCAAACCATTGATGCGCCAATTTATCCGAGGCCAATTGTTCTGCAGAAACCAAAGCGTCTTCATGCACTGGCAAACCTGCAATTAAACGGTAGGCATTCCAAATTTTATTGCAGAAGTTTCGGCCTTGTTCTAATTGACTCTCATCGTATAGAATATCGTTACCTGCAGGCGCAGACAACAACAAACCCATTCTGGTACCATCGGCACCAAACTGAGCAATCAATTCTAAAGGCTCGGGACTATTGCCCAATGATTTACTCATTTTACGTCGTTGCTTATCTCTTACCAAACCAGTAAAATATACATTAGAAAATGGCTTTTGACCAGTAAAAGCATATCCTGCCATTACCATTCTAGCCACCCAAAAGAAAATAATATCAGGTCCTGTCACCAAATCATTGGTCGGGTAATAGTATTTAAAATCTTCTGAATCTTTAAACCCATCAAATACTGATATTGGCCATAACCAACTGCTAAACCATGTATCTAAGACATCATCATCTTGTCGTATATCTTTTAATTGAATGGTGGCGTTAAGCGATTGAAACTGCAGCAATGCCTCTGCCTCTGATTCTGCAACGACCATATGACCCTGATTATCGTACCAAGCTGGGATTCTGTGGCCCCACCACAATTGTCTACTGATGTTCCAATCTTTAATATTGCTTAACCAATGTTTGTAAGTGTTTTTAAATTTATTGGGATGAAACGCGATTTGATCATCCATCACATGATCCAACACTTCAGGGTGCTTTTGCATAAACAATTGCATGTTTACAAACCACTGTGTCGATATTTTTTTCTCAATCACGGCATCGGTTCTTTCGCTATGACCTATGGTATTTTTGATGGCTTCTGTTTTTGACAGCAATCCTTTTTCTTCTAAATCCTTAACAATTTGTTTTCGACAAGCAAAACGATCAAGTCCAGCATAAGCCCCCGCACGTTCATGTATTTTACCGTCTTCTGTCAAAACATCAATGGCTTCTAAATGGTGCTTTTCGCCAATGCGGTAATCGTTTTCATCGTGAGCAGGTGTCACTTTCAAACAACCTGTTCCAAAGGCTTGATCAATGTAATCATCAGCAATGATAGGCACTTCCCTATTCACTATTGGCACCAGCACTGTCTGACCAATTAAATGCTTATAGCGTTCATCATCAGGATGCACGCAAATCGCCACATCACCCATCAAGGTTTCTGGCCTTGTGGTTGCAATGATTAAGCCTTCTGACAATCCAGATATGGCTTGCTTGGTTTGTTCTGAAAACGGATAAACGATATAGTACAATTGAGCAATGTTTTCTTTATAGATCACTTCCTCATCGCTCAAAGTGGTTAAGCCTTTAGGGTCCCAATTAACCATTTTAGTGCCGCGGTAAATAAGTCCATCACGAAACATTTTTATGAACACAGTGTTTACCGCTTGACTTAAATCATCCTCCATGGTAAAACGCGTTCGCTTCCAATCACAGCTAGCGCCTAATTTCTTGAGCTGCTCCAAAATGATACCGCCGTATTTATGCGTCCAATCCCAGGCATGTTTTAAAAAATCCTCTCGGCTCAAATCTTTCTTTTGAATCCCTTGTTCAGCCAGCATTTTTACGACTTTGGCTTCCGTGGCAATACTGGCATGATCTGTCCCAGGCACCCAACAAGCATTCTTGCCTTCCATTCTGGCTTTTCTGATCAAGACATCTTGAATGGTGTTATTCAACATATGTCCCATATGCAAAACACCCGTTACATTTGGTGGAGGGATTACAATTGTATAGGGTTCTCTTTGATCAGGCTTAGAATCAAAATACCCTTTAGATTGCCAATAGGCATACCATTTTTGTTCAACTTCAGCGTGGAGATAATGCTTGTCTAATTCCATTAGTGGCAAAAATACTGAATTTTAATCAGCTCTCAAAAGGCCACATGCCAACTATCTTCGGCCTCTTTTAGGCTTGTGTCGCCCTTGACCATTTGATGGTTTTCTGGATTTAGATGACTGAGCTGATTTAGGTTTAAATGGTTTATGGGGTTTAGACTTTGCCTCTGCTGGCTTTTGATGTTGTTTTTTAATGCTAGACTTAACTTTAGGTGCCGTTGTTGTTTTAACGTCAGATTGAGAATCTTGAATCGCTTCAAACAATCGCATCAATTCTTGTTCATTCAATTCGCGCCATTCTCCAAGGGGCAAACCTTTAAGCTCAATATGCATAATGCGCACACGTTCTAATTTTACGACATCATAGTCAAAGTGTTCACACATGCGACGTATTTGTCGATTTAGGCCTTGTATCAATGTGATGCGAAACTTGGTAGGCGACTCTTGAATGATTTTACATTTCTTGGTCATAACCCCCAACATCGGAACACCCAAAGCCATTTTCTGAAGTACTTCAGGACTTATGGGTTTATTAACCGTAACGATGTATTCTTTTTCATGTTTGTTACCAGCGCGTAAAATTTTATTGACCAAATCACCTTCATTGGTAAGTAGAATCAGCCCTTGAGAGTCTTTGTCTAATCTTCCTATGGGAAATATCCGCTGACTGTGATTCACATAGTCAATGATGTTGTCTTTAACGCCGGCTTCTGTTGTTGAGGTTACACCAACGGGCTTATTCAATGCGATCAGCACCAAATCGTCAGCAGTTCTTGCTTCAAGAGTCCGACCATTCACCCTTACAACGTCACCAATGGCAACATCCACACCTATTTTGGCCAAACGACCATTAATATACACCTTGCCTTCAGTAATTAATTTATCGGCTTCACGTCTTGAACACAATCCTGATTCGCTGATGTACTTATTTAATCGCATAAAAATGTTCTAAAAAACAGCAGCAAATTACAGCATGTCCACTCAATTTAAAATATTTATCTTAAGTTTGTTCAACAAGATGGATGTACAATCACTTAAACAGCCAATATACAAAGACATACGGTTCTATATTATCATTGCTTTTGTATTGCGATTGTATGCCATTTATTACCCCCCCATAGAATTAACCCACAATTGGCGACAAACCACTGTAACCATGGTCAGTCGAAACTTCATGGAGATTGACGCCAATCCGTTTTACCCGCGCATTGATATTGCTGGCGAGAAAACAGGAATAACAGGCATGGAATTCCCCGTGTTAAATTACTTGATTTATATATTGTCTTTGGTATTCGGTTACCATGATTGGTTTGGCAGAATAATTGTATTACTCATCACCAGTTTGGGTATTTGGAAATTTCATGAAATCCTGAAAAGGCAATTCAATCCACAGATAGCCTTTAACAGTAGCATCGTCCTATTATTTTCGATATGGTTTACCTATGGCCGTAAAATCATGCCTGATACCATGGCAATGTCTTTTATGCTGTTTGGCATTGATCAAGGACTTAAATATTTCGAAAAACAAAAAGTACAACATGTGTTGATGTATGGATTTTGGATATGCTTAGGCGTGCTGAGTAAATTACCCGTGGTATATACCCTATTTGTATTCATTCCTTTGTTCATCTCAAAGCCTTATTTCAATGCCAATAAAATCTTGTTTAGTTGTATCAGCTTAATAGCACTTAGCCTCAACTATTATTGGTATTTTGTGTGGGTTCCCTATCTCAATAAAACATTTGAATTTGTTCATTTCTTTATGGGAAAAAGCATGCTAGTTGGTGGACAAGAATTGCTTGAGCATTTTGGCAAAACCATCAACCGTTTTTATGAAACAGCCATCAAATTCATCGCATTTGCTTTTTGTATTTGGGGTTGGTTCAAAGCATATAAAAACAAACAAACACAAATCGGCTTCCTGTCTGTAGTAGGCTTTATAGCTTTTTTACCGATTATGTTAAAAGGTGGTTTTACATTTTATCACCACTCCTATTACATCATTCCTTTTGCACCCATATTAGCAATTGTTAGCGGTTATGGTATCAGTCAATTGCCTAAAATGAAAGCCCAATACATCGTCTTGATGGCGATCAGTATAGAAGGATTAGGCAACCATCTTGACGATTTTGTCATAAAAGATTATTACAAACCTGTTTTGGAATTGGAGTCCGCAATGGATAAAATCTCCCATAAAAACGAGCTCATTTGCATCAATAGTGGAGAATTCCCAACACCAATGTACTTTGCTCATAGAAAAGGTTGGGTAGCCTACAACGATCAATTGTTAAATCCCAAATTTACAGATTCTCTAGCGAACAAGGGTTTGAAACACATCGTGATACTTCACCATGTCTTTGGAGAGCAGATTCCACTCAATTACCCCATTGAATTACAAACAGACAATTACACCATTTACAAGGTTAGACCCTCACAAAACAAACAATAAAGCAAGTCTTATTTCAATGTAATTCATACTTCCTTCGAGGGCTTCATATATGGCTTTCAAAGGAACTGAAGCTTCAGAACAGTCAAGGTCTTTAGACAAATGTTTTAAACATTTCTTTAGCATCTGAATATGCTTTTTCTTAGATTGAATGGGTTTGAACTTTAATGAATGTCCAGACAATTTTAATTTTTCTAAATGACTCACAATGGTTGATACACTCAAACCTCTCTGATCTGCTATGGATTGAATATCGTAACCAGCTTGAAGCATTTCATAGGTTTGATCTTGAGTGGCCTGACCGCCTGACCTTGCCTTTTTCTGACTTGGCTTTAATGAAGCTTTTGCGACTTCATATGGAATGCCATCACAGGCTTTAACAAACACATCAAATCGTTTTTCTAGGTCAACAAGACTGTATTGCGCATCTGTTTCAGCAGATAATTCAACAAACCTCTTATCTGCTTTAAAGGCTAATGGATCCATCATCAACGCTGTTGCATTATAGCCTAATAAATACATGTAATCAAATGATTTCAATCGACTCAATGCCACATAACCTTGCCCATTTTCAAAAGACTTTCTCAAATCGATTATGGCTGCATCAAGTGTCATGCCCTGACTTTTATGCACCGTAATGGCCCATGCCAACCTTAGTGGCAATTGGGTAAAAGAAGCCATTGACTTACCCTGATCGTCGTCTATGCTCCATTTTTCTGTTTCAACGGCAATCAAATCACCATTCAAAGTTTCCACCATAGGCAAACCTGATTCGTCAAAATCGACTATGGTGCCAATGGTCCCATTCATATACCCTTTTTCAAAATTATTTTTAATAAACATGACCCTTGCGCCAAGTTTCAAAACCAAATCCTCATCTGTAAGGACTTGTTTCTTTATTAAATCTCTCAAGGTATCGGGTCCTTTTACAAACGCTTTAAAATGCAATGGTTCAGCTTCAATGGCATTGAGATGTTCAATATTAATTCTATCGACATCCATATTGTGGGTATACAACCTTGTAAGATCTTTTAGCTCAGGGGCATTTTTATTTTGAACCTCATTGAGTAAACTCAAATGGCTTGCGTCTATTTGTCCTGTGCGCATGGCATTTAAAAACTGATTCAAACCCAGGTCACTTTGTCGGTGTTGCTCTTGAATATAACAAATGGTAGGTGCTGCTTCAAGCCATGCTTCAGACATAAAAACAAATTTGTCTTTATTGTCTTCATTTGGTTTTCCAACAGGTGGCAACTGAAAAAAATCACCAGAAAACACCATTTGAATGCCCCCAAATGGCAAGTCGTTGCCTTTAAAATATTTGAGTACCGCATTCACCAAATTCAATTGTTGTTT
>JBEIKN010000112.1:0-6353 GCA_040379725.1 Flavobacteriales bacterium | reverse complement strand
TGTAGAATTGTTCCCAAATGGAGCTGTCATGTTTACGCTAAAAGGTTCTGGGGTATATTATTCAATAACCTGTAATTTAGGTACATTCATCAAGGTTGCAACTGTGAACACAACAAGCTCAGCAAGAACAGAATTGGCCTTTTGTAAAAATTATCCAAACGTGGTGTATTGCGCCATTTCTGGACCAGACAATTCATATAATGGGGTGTTAAAAGCTTTTTATAAATCAAGTGATGGGGGTAAAACGTTTGTTACTAAAACCAATCCAAATGGCACTGTGAATTTTGGATTTACTTGGTACGCTTTGAATATGTGTGTCAAAGACAACGATTCAAATTCAGTGTTTATTGGTAGTTTAGATGTTGGTTATACAAAGAATGGCGGAGCTTCATGGTCAGCTGGTTCAGAAATCCATGCAGACAATCATATCTCAGTGTTTTCTGGCGAAAAAATGTATTTAGGCAGCGATGGTGGACTTGCAGTTTACAATTGGTCCAATCCAAATTCACCTACAGTTTTAAATAATAACATCAACATCACACAGTTTTATAACGGTGCTGTATCGCCTCACTCTTTGGCGATTATGGCTGGCTCTCAAGATAATGGTACCCGCGAAAGCAACAATCATAGCAAAGTATTTGCATCTATATTTGGTGGTGATGGCGGATATTGTTTTTACCATGCCAACAATTCAAGTATAGAATATGTGTCTACACAAAATGGCGTTGTATACAGAGGTTTTCAGTCAATCTTAAGCAATTTGCCAACAACAGATGCCAAGTGGTTTATACATCCCTACTATGTAAGCTTTTTTAATGGCGATCATTTGGTTTATCCTTCTAATACTTACCTCTATTTCAGTGCGGATGGTGGTGATAATTTTGTTCAAAAAGGTAAGATTACAACCGGCAGATTGTTTTCTGCAGCTACAACAAACGATGCCAATCCAGCTATATTTTCAGGTGGTAATGGGGCGTTGTTAGTGTGTGATTCAGTCTTGAATACCAATTCAAGTGCAAAAGATTTAAGGTTGTCAATGCCGGCTATTTTAAGGTCGTCATTCATTGGTTCAATTAAACCAATGCCAGGCGTGAGGGATCAGATCTATATTGCCTTAAGTAATATTTCAGATTCTGGAAGAGTGTATTTGGTGTCGAATGTGTTTGGTACACCTGTGTTTAAAAACATCGCAGGTAATTTGCCAAAAGGCTTGCCAGTTAATTGGATTGAATGTGATCCATTGAATCCAAATCAAACCATATTTGCCGGAACAGATTACGGATTGTACATTACAGAAGATGGCGGTAAAACATGGATCAAAGATACCCGCATACCATCGACTGTTGTGAGTTGTATTCAGATCCATAAAAATCAAAAAGATATTTACTTTTTTACCCACGGAAGAGGGGTGTTTAAAGGGCAAATCAACAATGCTGCCATCAGCAGTATAGACGCCATTCAAGCAGAAAGCATTAACCTATATCCAGTGCCGAGTTCTGAGCAATTAACCGTTCAGCTCTCAGAAAAGTTTACAAGTGGTCATTACCAAATTGTGAACCTACAAGGCCAAGTGGTTTTAGAGGCTGATTTTGCTCAAAATGTTTTTGATGTTAATGTATCAAATTTGATGAATGCTCAATATGTGATCAGCATCAAGTCTCAAGATGTGATCTTGAATAAACCTTTTACAGTCAATCGTTAAATGTCTTCGCATCATGTTGTAAGAGATGCTCAAGAACCAGCCCTCATAATCGCTAACGGGGAAGCTTGTTCTTGGGATTTGATTCAACAAGCCATGGCTTGGAGTCCGTTAGTCATGGTTCTTGATGGGGCACTTGATCGCGTATTGGAATTGGGTTTACACATTGATGTAGTTCTTGGCGATTTCGATCATCAAAGCATACAAGAGATTCAATCCAAGGTTTTACCAGATACTAAGATTATACATACACCAGATCAGGATAAGACCGATTTAGAAAAAGGATTAGAATGGCTGATTAAACAGGACTTTAAAGCGGTTAATGTCTTATGGGCGACTGGTTTAAGAAGCGATCATTTCCTAAATAATATAGGTATACTAGCCCGCTATCAGCAACAGTTAGATATCGTCATGCTTGACGATTATTGTAAGTTATATCCCATTAAATCAGGCTTTAAAAAACACTTTGAAAAAGACCATGCATTGTCTTTAATGCCTTTAAATAAAGTGACCAATTTGACCACCAATAATCTGGTTTGGAATTTAAACCAAACCATATTGGAATACCCTTATTCTACTAGTAGTTCCAATAGAATACTTGAGACAGGTTTGCTTGAAGTCAGCTTCGATTCTGGCGATTTATTATTGATCGAATCCAACAAAAACTAATTTATTAGACAGCCTGTGTATACTCAGGCTTGAATGCTTTGCCTTAAACAAGTATGTTTGGAATTGGTAAATCCCCATTCAATACAATTCCAATTAATGAGTAAGCAAAGACAATTCTTGCCACAAGCCTTTAAGATCACAGATTGGTCGTCATTAGAGCCATACTATAAGTCTTTATTAGCCTTTCAGATACAATCTTCTGCAGATTTCGAACAGTTTCTTTTACATTTAAGTGAGCTTGAAAGCATGGTGAGCGAAGACCTCGCTTGGCGTTATATTAAGATGACTTGCGATACCAGCAACCCTGAATTGGAGCAAGCTTATGTGGATTTTGTAAACAATATTCAACCCAATATTGCGCCGTTTGAAGATGCGTTGAATAAAAAAATAGATCAATGTGCCTTTGTAAGTGAGTTGAATCATCGCTCAGATTATCGCATTTATTTTAGAGCTATTCAAAATGCGATTGCACTTTACCGAGAAGAAAACGTTCCCCTTCAGGCAGAAATGCAAACTTTGTCGCAAAAGTATGGCAGCATTACCGGAGCTATGTCTGTTCAGATCAATGGCGAAACGCTTACCCTGCAACAAGCAGCTAATTTTCTAAAGTCTACAGACAGACAAGTCAGACAATCTGCTTATGAAACCATTCAGAGTTGTCGCTATGAAAAACGCGAAGAGTTGAACCAATTATTTGATCAATTGATTCAGTTAAGACATCAAGTGGCATTGAATGCTGGCTTTGATAATTTTAGAGATTATATGCATCAGGCAATGGGTCGTTTTGATTACTCGGTTCAAGATTGTTTCAGTTTTCACAATGCCATTGAAAAGGTGGTAGTGCCTTTGTGCAAGCAATTGGATCAAGAACGAAAAAAGCAATTGGGCTATGAGGTTCTAAAACCATATGATTTGTCGGTTGATCCTTTGCAAAGAGAACCTTTGAAACCATTTAATACAGGGCAAGAGTTGCTTGAAAAAACCATTGCTTGTTTTAGTCAATTGGATCCAAGTTTTGGCGATAATCTTAAACTCATGGGACAAAAGGGTTTTCTTGATTTAGAAAGTCGTTTAGGGAAAGCGCCAGGTGGTTACAATTATCCATTAGCTGAGTCAGGTATCCCCTTTATTTTTATGAATGCAGCAGGGAGCTTAAGAGATGTTGAAACCATGGTACATGAGGGTGGACACGCTATGCATTCTTTTTTGAGTGAACATTTGACATTAAACGCGTTTAAAAATGCACCTATGGAAGTGGCTGAAGTTGCCAGTATGTCAATGGAGTTGATGAGCATGCAAGCTTGGGATAATTATTTTGATGATGCTCAAGAGCTTAAACGCGCAAAGATTGAGCAATTAGAAGGGGTCATTGCTACACTTCCATGGATTGCTACCATTGATGCCTTTCAGCATTGGATTTATACTCACCCAAAACATACAGCATCAGAACGCACAGAAGCCTGGTTGCAAATTGCCAAACGCTTCGATACACAGGTGTGTGACTACGCAGGTTACGAACATTATTTAGCCAATGCTTGGCAAAAACAATTGCATTTGTACGAAGTGCCATTCTATTACATCGAATATGGGTTTGCTCAATTAGGAGCCATTGCCATTTGGCGCAATGTATTAGCAGATAATCAAGGCGGTATACAAGCGTATAAAGACATGTTGGCTCTGGGATATACCAAAACCATTCCTGAGCTGTTTGAGGCTGGGCACATGAAGTTTGACTTTTCTGAATCATACGTGGGTGAATTATTTGGTTTTGTTTGGAAAGAATTACAAGCACTTAAAGCATAAATATGAAGAAACTGATCGTTGTTCTAATTCTAATTGCTGCCATTATTGGTGGTTATTATTTGTGGTTGAAATGGTCGCCTAACAAATTTGTTGATGGCTATTATTTAATTCCAAATGATGCCGTCATGGTGGTTGAAACCGAGGATCCTATTGGTAATTGGCAGACCTTTAGCTCAAGTAATATGTGGCAAGGTATGAAGTCGTTTCCGCCATTTGAAGAAATTACTCAGAATGCGGATATGCTCGATGAAGTCATTCAAAGTAATCAGCAAGTTTTTGCCCTATTAGGACAAAAACACTTATTGATTTCTGCCCATATGACAAAGCCTAAGGACTTTGATTTTGTGTATTACGCAGATATGAAAGAGGCTTCAAAATCGAATATGATTAAAGCGTCTTTGACCAGTATCATTAAGCAATTTGACTATGTTCATACCGTTAGGAATTATAAAGGATTGCAAGTCAATGAGTTTCTAGATCCGAAGACACGCGATGTTTTGTCCATTATTTACATTAAAAATTATTTAGTTTGCTCATACAGTAAAACACTCATTGATCATGTGATTGAAACGGCTAATATGCCGGAGCAACAAGTCGGGATGGATGCCAGATTTACAGAAGTGAACCAATTGACATCTGCCGATGGTTTGTGTAGGGTGTTTATCAATTATAAAACCTTTCATCAGTTCTTGGGCATTTACATGGATGATGTGGCAGGCATACAATCCTTAATGAGTGGTATGTATTTTTCTGGCTTAGATTGTTCTTTACAAAATGATTTGGTATTGGCCGATGGCTATAGCATGGTGAATGATAGTTTGAGTTCTTATGTGCAGGCGTTGTCAGTGTCAGGTAAAGCCAATACTGATGCCGAAAAAATATTCTCAGAAAAAGCATCGTTTTTTGTCAGTTTAGGCTTCACTGACTTTAATACATTTTATGGGAATTTTATGCAATCTCTGAAGGCCAAAGGCACAGATATGCAGAAGCAAGAAGCGGGCATTAAAAAAGTCGAGAAACTACTTAAAATAAATGTTCAGAAAAACATGTTTGATTGGATGGGTTCTGAATTGGCCATAGCTCAATATGAAACCGATGTGTTAATTGGTAACAAAGTAAAAAGCATTGTTGCTATTAAAGCCAAAGACATTGAATTGGCAAAGCAACAATTGGCTTATATTGAACAACAAATCAGAAAACGTACTCCAATTCGATTTACTGATATTGCCTACAACGGTTATGATATTCACTATTTAGAAATTAAAGGATTATTTAAGGCCTTTATGGGTGATTTGTTCTCAAAAATTGACAAGCCTTATTATACCATTATTGGCGATTATGTCGTGATGAGCGATGACCCTAAAACATTGCTTTTGACCATAGATGATTACAACGCTCAAAAGACTTTATCCAATAAGGCTGCATATAGAGCCTTTAGAGGGCAATTTGCAGAACAAACCAGCGCTTTGGCTTATGTGAGTCCGAATCACCACTTTGCTAATTTCAAAGGACTTTTAAATGCAGATAAATGGAAGAGCACTCAAGAACATCAGGCTTATGTGAGATGCTTTGAACATGTTGGCCTAGGCTTAAGTGGCGACAATGACAGAATGCGTACAGTTTTTGGTGCCCAGTTTGCACAATGGCATCCACCTGTTGCTGTTGTTGATACCACCATGTCTGAGAACGACACATTAACGGCTATGGATTTGTTTTTAATTCACCATTTCCAATCCAATATGAATACCATTTATTATGAAAATGGCTTGCCTAAACAATCGGTTGAGATGGATGGCAATGTGATGGATGGCATTTTTGTAGAGTATTATGACAATGGGGTGATAAAAACCAAAGGCAAATACAACAAAGGGCTTAAGGATGGTACTTGGAAATACTACTTGCCTAATGGCGTATTTGATCGTAAAGAGAAATACAAAGAGGGTGTTCTAAAATCAGAGGGTTTGTTGAATCAACTGATGGATGTGATTTTTTAACGGATTAAATGGATAACGCCTTCGAGGGTATCTTGTACCTTGTTGGTCTTAAGATTTAGTATATAGTAATAAACGCCACTACTGAGTTCTTGTGCTTGCTTATTCGTGCCTTGCCAACAGGTTTGAGCCAAATCACTTTCAAAAACCATGATGCCCCAGCGGTCAAAGATCTGAATCATGGCCTTGTC
>JBEIKN010000111.1:0-6375 GCA_040379725.1 Flavobacteriales bacterium | reverse complement strand
TATTGACTATAACGGCGGACAAATTTGTGGCTTATTAGGCGCTTATTTGGATTGGCCATCTGTTAATGTGTGTACTAAAATAGCGTTCGAAGAAGGTCAAATGGCCTTTGAAAGAGATATTGATGGCGGCAAACAATCTGTTAAAGTGGCCTTGCCAGTTGTTGCGAGTTCTCAAAAAGACTTATGTGAACCACGTATACCAAATATGAAAGGTATCATGGCCGCAAGAACCAAACCATTACAAGTACTAGAAGCAATTGCCTCCGCCAATGTGATTACCCATCAAAAATTTGAGCATCCACCTGCCAAACAAGCCGTTAAACTCATAGACGCTAATCAAGCAGGTCAATTAATAGACATTTTAAGAAACGAAGCCAAAATCATTGCCTAAAACATCATGACAGGAATATACGCAGAAAACGCCGACGGACAATTTAAGAAAGCCATTTTAGAAGCTGCCTCTTATGCGGCCTCCATTCAAAATGGTCCAATTACAGCCATTTGTATAAGTCAACCCAACGCCAATGAAGCTGAAAAACTTGCTCAATATGGTGTCGATAAACTTATTGTAATTGAGGGCATTCAAGCATTTGACGCCCAACAATATGCATTAGAAATTTCTAAAGCAGCGAAAGCCAATGGCTTAACTACCCTTGTTTTTGCCAATACTTATGAAGCCAAATCATTGGCTCCAAGAGTGGCTGTTCATATGGATGCCGCTTTAGCAACCAATGTCATTGCCTACCCTGATACCACGAATGGTTTTGTGGTTAAACGCAGTGTGTTCTCAGGCAAAGGTTTTGCATATGTTACGCTAGAGAATGCGCATAAAGTTATTGCTATAACACCTAACAGTACAGATTTGATTAGCAAACCTGTAAGTGTTCAATGTCAAACAGTTTCTGCGGATGCATATGTTGCTAAAACCAGTATTGCTTCTACACAAAAATCAAGTGGTAAAATTCCATTAACTGAGGCAGAAATTGTGGTATCAGCTGGCAGAGGGATGAAAGGTCCAGAAAACTGGGGAATGGTTGAAGCATTAGCAGAGGCGCTAGGTGCTGCAACTGCTTGTTCTAAACCAGTAAGCGATATGGGTTGGAGACCTCACAGTGAACACGTTGGTCAAACAGGTATTACCATAAAACCTAATTTATACATTGCCATTGGTATTTCTGGTGCTATTCAGCATTTAGCTGGCGTAAGCAGTAGCAAAGTCATTGTTGCCATCAATAAAGATCCTGAAGCACCTTTCTTTAAAGCGGCTGATTATGGCATTGTTGGTGATGCCTTTGAAGTGTTACCTCAATTATTATCTGCTGTTAAAGCTTAATTGATTTGAACAAAATTGAATTGGACATATACGGCATAGCCCCTTCTTTAACGAAAGGCTCATACAGTTTAATTTTAGCTGAGATGAATGGCGATCGTAAATTACCAATTATAGTAGGCCAATTTGAAGCACAAGCCATTGCTATACCGCTAGAAGGCATTCCTATGGATAGGCCAATGACTCACGATTTGTTTTTAAGCTTATCTAAAAAATTGGATTACACCGTCAGCGAAGTTTTCATTTACCAACTCAAAGAAGGTGTTTTTTACGCGCAATTGATCATTGAGACGACTGATAATCAAATCCAAATTGATTGTAGAAGCAGTGATGCTATTGCCATTGCTGTTAGATTCAATTGTCCGATATATACAACAGATGACATTTTAGATGCTGCAGGAATTGACATTGAAGAAGAACAAATGCAAAAACCAGGCAGGCATGATGATGCAGCTATACCTAATGTTGGAGAACAACTTGAAAACACCAGTTTGCATTTTAAATCTATTGAAGAATTAGATGCCATGTTAGAAGAAGCCTTGCGCAATGAAGATTATCTTAAAGCCGCTCAAATTCGAGATGAAATGGACAAACGCCAATAAAGGTATACTCTTTGCATTACTTGTTGTAAGCATGAGTGCTTGCAATACTCAAACCGTTGAAGATGGTCTTATTGGAAGATGGCAATATCAAAGCATAGAGAAGCATCAGCAAACAGCCCTTCCGGTAGGTAAAGATGATGTACTTGAATTCAAATCAAATGGCAGATTTGAATACCATTTAGCTTTAGCCAACAAACACAAATCTGGAGAGTGGCAATTAAAAGACAAAACCCTTCATTTGACCTATCATCAACCGGACACCATTAGATTATTTGAACTGGATGTGATCAGTAAAGACCACCTGAAATTTCATGAAGGTGAAGTGGTTTTTGATTTAAACAGGGCCTATTGATTATAAGGCACTCGTTGTAAAATATCCATTAAACCATTCAAGCGAATTTCATACATGGTATGTAAAAGCATACCCAATCGACCATTGGGCATATGCTTTGAATGGTAAAGCCATTCCAAATAATGCATGGGCAATTGTTTGATCACAACCCCTTTGTATTTGCCGTATGGCATGGTTTGCTTGTGTAAATCAACTAAAATACTGCTGTCCATTAACGTCTGAGACTAACACTGCCCTTTAACTCACCTTTGCTTTGATTGGCATTGGTGTATTGAATGATGTATACATAAGACCCTGTTGGAACGGCTTCTTGCTTGTATTCGCCATTCCATGCTTGTCTTGAATCTGTTGTTTCATAAATCAATGCGCCCCATCGGTCATAAATGCTCATATGAAATGTTTGAAATTGATGTAAACCATAAACTTTAAACACATCGTTTAGACCATCATTGTTAGGCGTGAAAATATTAGGGGCCCATATTTGCAGGGGATATTGATAGTATTCAATACGTTGATTGAAGCAATGATTTTGATCTTCTACTCTAAGCTTTACTGTGAGGCTATCAGTCGTGAAGGGATTGATGGTTTCTTCGAGCGCATTGCCAGACTGTCCATTAGAGAAATACCACCAACGGTTGATGATATTACCTGGGCTGATGTCTGAAAACTTTAACACTAAATTGGGCTCATTGAATCCAATGGAGTCTTTCCATTTAACTACAGGTAAAGCCAATACATTAAAGGCTTGTTTTACACTCAAAGTGTCAATACAACCATAAATAGACCTAGCCTGCAGTTTCAAGGATTGCCAGCCTATTTGATTGCCCATATAGACCACCTGATTAAAATTGCCAATATTGGTTTGATTGACTTGCCATTGATAGCTATTACTCATTGGCAAAGCCATCAAATGTAGCGAATCAAATAAACAAAGGGAATCTTTGAACCAAACCGTAAATGGTGGCAAAGGGGCCACATAAACGGTTTTAACGATTGTGTCGGTACAAGTATTGTCTGCTAAAACCACCAATTGAATGGCCTGTTTGCCCGTATCTGTGTATTTTACTGTAATGATTGAACCTTGATTGGGGTCTAATATTGGATGGAACCATTTTCTTAAATAAGTGCCAGCATAACTAGATACATCTGTTAAAGCAAAGCTGTGCTGATTAATGCACTGAATGCTATCATCAATAGTAAAATTGGCATTTGGTGAGGCAATGACTTTTAGAGGGTATAGAAAACTGTCCTTGCAATTATAATTGCTGTTACTGTATACTTTAACTAAGAAAGGACCTGTTGCGTTATACTGTTTTGTTGGTGCTTTTAGGGAACTGTAAGTCAAGTCTCCAAAATCCCAATTCAAATTATAAGTACCCTGCGCTATTTTACTGGAATTGTTGAATACAAATTGATTGTGCTTGTAACATTGTATTGAATCATTGGCCCTTATTTGCCATTGTAACTGAGGTCTCAATTGAATGATCTTACTGATAGTATCAGAACAATTGTTAGTGGTATTTGCAATTAATTTAATGGCGTAAACAGAATCGTATTTTAAATATTTTAGGCCATTGATATTAGATGTTGTAGCAGTTGAAGAACCATTGGTATTATTGCCAAATTGCCATAAGTAATACAAACTGCCGGAACTCAAACTGGATTGATTGACTAGGTTAAAACCGTTGCCTTTGAAACATTGCGCTTGAGCACTTGCAATACTGAAATCTGCTTTTGCTTGTTCATATACTTGCAAATTCATTCGCATAGAATCCATACAATTTTTATCTGATACGACCCTTAACTTTACCCAATAATTACCTTGGGTATTAAACCCATGTTGGGTATTTTTAGCCGTGTCTTTATAGTTGTCTGAGAAGGACCAATTGTACTTTAAAGTGCCTTTGCTGATAGTACTTAAATTATTGCTGACAAACAGATTTGATCTTTTGCATTGCGTAGAATCGTTGATTGTGAATTGAACGATTGGATTAGGATGTACTTTAATGGTCTTATAGGCTGTATCTGAACAGAAGGCTTGAGCTATAACCGCATAAACGCCACTGTCTTTCAGGCTGATTTTGGCATACCTTAATTGGTTTAAAATCGAATCTTTAATGGCTACTCCTTTAAAGTACCATTGATAATTAGCTGACACTGCATTGGTATCAAAGACTTTTAATTTTAAAAACTGTCCATTACATCTATTACTGTCTGATTGCAGAATCTGAATACTAATATTGGGTGGAAGGTCTACTTTCAGTGCAGAATCCATCTCTGAAACTTTCTTATCAATTGATAATTGGATATTTGGATAACCTGCTTGTTTAAACTTTACCAAATGAGGCCCTTTACCTGAAGCCGAAGAAGGTTGCGCATTGGCCCCAAAATTCCAAACATAGTTAAAGCCTGTGTATGCTGATGAATCTGATATCAAGACTTGGTCATTAGGGCAAATTTGTCTTTTTGATGAGGTGAACATTGGCTTAAAATCTGGCTCAATGTACAGGGTGTAATCTTCTGTTTGTCCATAATTCAATGTGGAACATGGATTCACACCCAGGCTATTAAAATCACTTCTGATGCGCATTCTATAGGTTTTGCCTGGCACAAGATTTTGTGGTATCCAAATGCTGTCTAAATGGTTGATCATAGCAGCGGCTGGTTGATAGACCAACTCTCCTGCATCTGTCATTGTACCATTGCTGTTGAAATCTATAAAGGCTTTCACTTGTTCTTTGTTCCATTGCCCAGTTGTTACTTGTAAGGTATAGAACTTACCGCGTTTGACCTTAATGGTTTGACTACATGAAACATCTACATAGGCGCCTTCAGAAACCCTGTCTCCAGATGAGCGGTTAATGTTTGACATCGTTACGTTATAAATCCCCAAGCCACCGAAATTATTAGTGGTGCTAGGTATACAAGTTCTAATAACCGTATCAGTGGCTGTTATTTTACCTAAAACAGTATCTGCGCCATTGCAATTTTCAACAATCAATTGATAGCTATAAGTGCCAGCTTTATTGAATTTAACACTTGGTGTCTCTGAACTTGAATCGGTGTTGTTGAGGTAAATGACATCTTTTGTCGAGAAACTCCAATTAAACACAGTCGGATTGTTACAGGATTTTTGTTTAATCGTAAAAACAGAATTAACGCATGCGATAGAATCAAATGCATCTATAAAGGCATAAGGCTTTTGAGTACCGTCACTGTATAAAGAACCGCTAAAATTTCCTTGATTGTAGGTTGAAGCATAGATGACAGAGCAATTACATTTTTTATTGGGTTCATAATAAATATCCAAATCGGTTATATTGACCGTATTGGGCAAACCCTTGCTAAAGTATTTCCAAACCCCTAAGGTTGAATCTGTATACCACACACCACCGCCAGAAGTACCAACATATAGTCCCTTTTTAGCGCTGCTTGTGTCCAATAAAATAGCACTTACATTATAGGCCAAATTACTTAGAACTTGAGTCCAATTAGCGCCTTTGTTGGTTGATTTGTATACTTTATTTCCAATACCAATGTATACAATGTTTTGACTCTTAGGATCGGTTTCGATGGCATTGACTAAACCCGTAATTGGTTTTGTTAAAGTGGTCCATGTGGGCGAAGTCGCATTGACATTGTCTGTTCTAAACAGTGTGCCATTATATCTAGCTGCGTATAAAATATCTGGGTTTGCAATGTTGCTTTCAAGTTCATTGAAATTGCTATTATTAACACCGCCTAAATTGAAACTAATGCGTTTCCACAACACAGGAGATGTTTTAATATTATTGCTTCTCCAAATATTGGTGTAGCCTATAAACATGGTATTTCCACTACCCTCTTTTAAGGTAAAAGGCGTAACCCATGATCCACTTTCATTAATGGTATCACTCCCAGCAGCTGTGTAACCATTATTGGCTATAGTGGCCTGCGCATTCACATTGAAAATGCGATAAATACTGCCATAATACAATTCGCCATAACTGTAACGGTCATCTGTTTGATCGATTTCACAATCCATGCCATCGCCACCATAGGTGGTATACCAATTTTTGTTGTAATTGGCAGTGCCATTGTCTTGATAACCG
>JBEIKN010000110.1:0-6510 GCA_040379725.1 Flavobacteriales bacterium | reverse complement strand
ATTGGCAACAGAAATGGGTGTGATGCAAGAACGTATCACGTCTACAACAAGAGGATCAATCACCTCTGTTCAGGCAGTATATGTACCTGCGGATGACTTGACTGACCCTGCTCCAGCAACTACATTTACCCACTTGGATGCCACTACAGTATTGAGTCGTAAAATTGCTGAATTAGGTATTTATCCTGCGGTAGACCCATTGGATTCTACTTCAAGAATTTTGTCTCCAGACATTTTAGGTAATGAGCACTACAATACAGCTCAAAGAGTAAAACAAATTTTACAACGTTACAAAGAACTTCAAGACATCATCGCCATCTTAGGTATGGACGAATTGAGTGAAGAAGATAAATTGGTTGTATCACGTGCAAGACGTGTTCAACGTTTCTTGTCTCAACCATTCCACGTTGCAGAACAGTTCACTGGCTTGAAAGGAGTATTGGTTGATATTAAAGATACCATCAAAGGCTTTAACATGATCATTGATGGCGAAGTGGATGAGTATCCAGAAGCTGCATTCAACTTAGTTGGTACCATTGAGGACGCCATCGAGAAAGGTAAGAAAATGTTGGCTGAAACTAAATAATTTCAAACATGCAAGTTGATATTTTAAATCCAGACACAACCTTGTTTTCAGGCGAAGCCAAAGTGGTAACCCTACCTGGTGTGAATGGTAGTTTTCAGGTCATGGAACATCACGCACCAATGATATCAGCGCTTGGTGTTGGCAAAGTTGTTGTTGACAATGGCGCCAGCAAACAAGAATTCAATATCAAAGGCGGCATCATTGAGGTGCTGAAAAACAAAGTCGTTATTTTAGCGTAATTTACTCCCTATAGATTTTCAAAGCCTCTGCTTGTCAGGGGCTTTTTTATTTTAAGTACTCAGAGATGATTTTGTCTTTGTCATAGACATCGTTCAAATACCTTGGTCTTTGTAAAGAGTCAAAAACAATGGTTTTATAATCAAAGTAAATCGGTATTTGCGACTCTACTTTAATGTATTTGGTACTTTTAACCACTTTGTTTAAACGCCCAGTATCATTCAGCCAAATCCGCGCCCTAGCAGTGTCTTTTGGAACTATGCCTAGCATGATTCTAACATCATCATTGGATTTTTTGATGTTTTTGGTCAATAAAAATTCAGTTAATAGCAGAGGTTGTTCTAAACGCACACAACCATGGCTAACGGCTCGGTTGTTGAGTTTGAATTTGTCTTTAAGAGGGGTGTCATGAAGATACACATCAAATGGGTTAAGGAAATCAATTTTAATGACTCCAAGGGAGTTATCTGCCCCAGCACTTTGTTTGATGGTGAATGGGATCTTATCCGCTTGGTATTTTTTCCAATTGATGCTAGAAGCATCAACAACAACGCCATTTTTAAGTACTTGAAAATGATTTTTAATGAGATATTGAGGGTCTTTTAAAATCAAATTATACAGTTCTCTACCAACAATACTGCTAGGGACCGTCCAAGTTGGATTCAAAACGACATATCTGATGTTTGAATAGACTTGAGGGGTCTCGTGATTCATAGGTTTTTCGAGATAGTTTTTACTCACGATATATTGTTTCAGTTTGGCGTCGTAGTATTTTTCTTTGCCTTTGCCAACACAAACCTTCATTTGCCATGTACTGTCAGGAAAATACATGTATAACATAAACTCGGGAATATTCACTTTTACAAAAGGTTTTGCAGGCAATTGACCTTGCCAACGAATGCGTTCTAAATTGGCTTTAATGGTTTCGATTTTATCGTTTCTCGATCGGTTAAGTTGCTTTAAGGTGCCTGAGCCAATGATCCCATCATTGCTTAAATTGGCGTCTTTTTGAAACGAAACAACGTATTTGTACAATGCCCTTTTGTAGACATGCTCATGAGCAAATTTATCTATGCAATCACTGGGCGCATACTCAAGTTCAACCAGTCTTCTGGCCAGTAAAGGGATTATCTCTGATGTATCACCTAATTTGATTTTTAAGATGCCTGTAGTATCTATAAAGGTTTCTGTTCCATTGGTTTTTCTGTAAGCAAGCCTTAATAATTGCTTGAGTTTGTTGTAATCTGAATCATTTGGTTGATACGTTTTGATTTTTGTGAGACCATGAATGGGGTCAAGGATTTCAAATGCATGATACCATGAATGATTGGGATAGGGTAATGTGTATTTTTGTCCTAAGACTTCATAGGGATTGCTTCTGCCCAAAACCTTATCATGCCATAGCATGATCAAGAGTTTGCTGCAATACAAATCTGCTTTGGACCAAACGGCATAGTCTAAGTTATGCAGCGTGTCATGAATTAAATTTTGATAGCTTAAAAAGGAGTCTATTGGGTAATGGGTTTTGGACAAACCCTCATACACAGCAGAATCCACAATGTCTCTAATCATTCTAGTAAATCCTGGCATTTGCATAGCGGTAAACCAAACTGGCTCAAATGCCCTTTGACTGTAAAATACTAACAAAGAATCCCAAACACCACTGCTGTCGAAATTGTTCAATCTTTTCAGGTCTTCTTCTACATGGACTGCAATTTCATCTCTGTCAAATGCATCATGAATGATTTCAATCTTGGTTTTAGTTTGACATGCCATCAATCCCATGGACAGAAGAAAAAGACATCCTTTCCAATACAGCTTTGATAATGGCATATTCATACAAATGTACTGATTTGTTTGGTCGAATTATAGCTGAGAATCATAGAACTCAAACAATTGATGCTTATAGTTGTTATAATTTGCAAACAAAATGAAGACCCTGTTATTGACCCTAATCTGTTTCGTTTCATTGACGAGCCTATTTTCACAAACATCAGACAACAAAGTGACCCTCAGTGGATATGTTAAAGATTCCGCCAATGGCGAATCAATTGTTGGCGCAACCATTAGCATTGAAGGGACTGATTTGAGCAGTACTTCTAATGTGTATGGATTTTATTCTTTATCGGTTTCGCCCGGAAATTACACTGTTAATGTTACCCAATCTGGTTTTACCGTTTCAAGAATGACGGTTCAGATTTCAGTAAATCTGACCAAGAATTTCGAGTTATCAAAGGTTGAAGATGATTTCAAAGGGGTATCCATTAAGGCTAAAAAAGAGAAAATTTTGTTGAGAAGGTTGATATGAGTACCAATAACCTTAACATTACTCAAATCAAAAAAGTACCTGCATTATTGGGCGAAGTAGATATTGTAAAAAGTGTTCAACTATTACCAGGTGTTACAACAGTCGGTGAGGGTGCTTCTGGATTCAATGTAAGGGGTGGTAGTATAGATCAAAATTTAATTTTATTAGATGAAGCCCCTGTGTTTAATGCTTCGCATTTATTTGGATTCTTTTCTGTATTTAATCCAGATGCCGTCAAAGATGTAAAATTGATTAAAGGCGGTATGCCAGCTCAATATGGTGGCAGAGTGTCTTCAACGCTTGATGTGCGGATGAAGGATGGTAACACCAAAAAGACCGAAGTGAATGGCGGTGTAGGGGTTATATTTAGCAGATTGTCAGTCGAAGGCCCTATTGCTCATAAAAAAGAGAAATTCAAAAACAAATCTTCATACATCATTGCGGGTAGAAGAAGTTATGTAGATGTTTTGTCCAAGCCCTTTTTATCCAAAAATGAAAATTTAAAAAACGCTATTTTTTATTTTTATGATTTAACGGCTAAAGTCAATTATGTTTTTAACGCCAATAATAAATTGTACATATCAGCTTATTCAGGTAGAGATGCCTTTGGTGTGCCAGGTGCTTTGTTCAATTGGGGGAATCAAACAACTACCCTCAGATGGAATCACTTATTCTCAAAGAAAATATTTTCAAATTTTACGACATATTACAGCCAATACAATTACCAGTTGGGCTTTGGCGAAGATGATAACACTTTTCGTTGGAAGTCAAATATTGTCAATTACAGCATCAAGCCTGATTTTACGTATTACATTACACCCAATAATACTTTGCAATTTGGCGCAGTCAGTACATATTACATTTTTAAACCTGGCGATGCCTTATCAAAAGACCAGGGGGCCGAAAGACAGTTTGGTTTGCCTAAAAAGTACGCACTTGAAAATGCACTCTATTTGGAAAATGAGCAAAAAGTGAACAGTAAACTTACCTTAAGGTATGGCCTAAGATGGTCAAACTTTAATTACTTGGGCACCGGATCGACTTTAATATTGGAAAGACCTATTGATGGTCAAAGAGCAATGATTGTAGGCAGCAAAGACTATAAGAAGCATGAATTGATTCAAGCCTACAATGTACCTGAACCTAGATTTTCTGCCAACTACAAATTGAATAAATTCAATGCTTTGAAATTCAGTTACAACAGAATGTCTCAATACCTTCATTTGATTTCAAATACTGCAGCATCTGTTCCGCTTGATGTATGGACACCTTCTACCAATAACATTAAACCACAAATTTCTGATCAATTAGCGGCAGGTTTTTTTAAGAACATTGGTAAAGCCATCGATTATGAATGCTCTGTTGAGGCTTTTTATAAAACACTTCAAAATCAAATTGATTACATTGATGGCGCTAATTTGCTCTTGAACAATGGCTTAGAAGCTGAATTGTTAAGCGGAAAGGGGAGAGCCTATGGATTAGAACTCTATGCCAAGAAGAATACAGGTCAATTGACCGGTTGGGTTTCCTATACTTTGTCAAAATCTGAAAGACAGGTCAATGGTATTAGCAATGATCAATGGTATAACAACCGATTTGATAGAAGACACAATGCCAATATTACCATCAGTTACGAATGGACTAAAAAATGGTCAACTGCTGTAGCGTGGGTTTTTGCATCTGGCACACCAACCAATTTACCAAACACTAAATACAGTTTTCAAGGCTATCAAGGCATTCCTCAAAACCCAGATAATTTGAGGAATAACGTCACCATCAAGCCATACAATCGATTAGATATTTCTGCGACTTGGGTCAGAAAGAAAACCAAAACATGGGAAAGTAATTGGGTTTTCGGGATATACAATGCTTATGCAAGACGTAACCCTTTTTCTTATTATACACAAGTCAATCCTGATAATAACAACCAAACTCAGCTAATAAGATATTCCATTATTGGCTCTGTGATTCCTTCAGTTTCTTGGAACTTTAAATTTTAAACCATCATGTTGAGCAACAAAACTTTATACTTTGCATTTATACTTTCAGCTGCCTTACAATTTTCAGCTTGTGAAGATCCTATTGATTTAAACTTGGGCGAACCCGTTGAGCAATTGGTCATAGATGCAGTGATCAATCAAACAGCTGATACCCAATTTATTTATGTCACAAAATCAATGGCCTATCTGAATAACGGCGCCTACAAAGGCTATGCCCTTGATTCTGTTGGTTTGTTTGATACCACCAGTCAAACCTATTTCCCATTCCAATACAGAGGAAACGGGGTCTATTTTTATGTTCCACCGGCAGCCAACACTTTTAAAGTAGGGCATACGTATCAAATGTTAGCCGTAGACAAGGGGCAAATCTATTTTTCTCAATCAGAATTACACCAACCTGTTAATGTCGATTCGTTTACTTATGAATTTAAAGAACAAGGCGCATTTGGAGGAACAAGAGGTTATTATGTTACTTTATGGGCTAAAGACAATGTTGGCAAGGGCGACCATTACTGGTTTAGAGTCTACAGAAATGACAGTTTACAATCCAAACCTGGTGATATTATCATTGCCCAGGATAATGCTATTACACCTGATGGCCAAGGCGATGGCGATTTGTTCATTGTGCCAATTAGAGAAAATCTTACCCCAAGTCCTTACAGAGTTGGCGATAAAGTAAGAGTAGATGTTCATGCCATAACCCCTGAGCTATACTACTATTTGAATTTGATCAGCACTCAATTAAATAATACGGGTTTATTTGCTGTGCCTCCTAGCAATATTCCCGGAAACATTATTTGTTTGAATCAATCTAAAACCAAGATTTTAGGTTTCTTTTGCATGACTGGGAAGGTGAGTACACCTGAATTATTAATTCAATAATAATTAATTCACGTTAAGCTAACATGCTTTTAAAGTTTGCTTAGGAAATTTAGCACCGCGGCGATCTTTATGCATGCTTTCGTAAAATAAGTTTCTGAAAATCAACCATTTAAAACTTATTTTTTATTTTCTTGTAGCGTTTTCATACGTCTAATTTGTCTATGCTTTAGTGAGTTGATTTTTAATTTTAAAATGTTAAAAATGTCAATTTTCTCCATTATAATTGCAGTGAACAACAAATTCTACATAAAATGACTCAAGCGCAAGTAAAAAAATCAACCAATTGGGTAAGTATTTTAACTATCCCTACAGCATTCATCGTGTCTGTCTTGTTATACATTTTTGTATTCGGCGACCCAGACAACTTCAATGCAGACCATTCACCAAAAGAAGGTAACTTCTTTGCCATCATCCACGAAGGTGGTGTGATTGTTCCAATTTTGATCACTTTGTTCCTAACTGTATTCACAGTAGTAATCGAGCGATTATTTACCATT
>JBEIKN010000109.1:0-6532 GCA_040379725.1 Flavobacteriales bacterium | reverse complement strand
CTGCAGCAATACTCTTTGGAGCTGCCTACGCTGTGAGTCATTCCATTGACTTTCAAGGGGTATCGGTTGATCATTACACCGCAGAAAAACCATTTTTCGGTGCAGATGAATTCAAGTACGAAGCGCCCAAGGGCGATGCTTCAGAAAATGCATTATCGTCTAAGATCAATTGGGCAATTTTGTTGTTCAGCCTATTGATGGTATTGGTTTTGGCAAATGCCTTTGACATCAGTAAATACACTGCTAAATTGACAGGTCGTGAAACGGTCAACCAAAACAATGTCAACAAGTGGATCATGTTGATTTTTATGTTGGTGGGTTTGTTAGCTACTGCATGGGAATATAAAAACCACGGCAAACATATTTTATTGAATAACTCGGCATCTGAACATGGTATTGCTTATGATGGCATGTTTACCATGACTTTAGTGTTGACTTCAATTGTCTTCTTTGTCACTCAGTTCTTACTCTTCTGGTTTTCATACAAATATGCTAGTCGCCCTGGTGAGAAGGCATTATATTACTCTCACAACAACCGTTTGGAAATTTTTTGGACCATTATTCCTGCTTTGGTTTTAACTGCATTGGTATTGAGAGGTCATCAAACTTGGCGCTCAGTAGTATATGCTGAAGACAATCACAAAGGTAAAATCAATAGTATCGAAGTATTTGCCTATCAATTTGGTTGGAAAGCGAGATACGCTGGTGAAGATGGTAAAATGGGTATTGCTGATTACAAATTTATTTCAGGTAAAAATGAATTGGGTTTAGCATACGAACCAGAGGTTGATTCATTACTGGTTGAATTGAGTAAAGGCATTTTGGCCGAACAACAATTGATTAAAGATTTAGCTTCAGGTGTTACTTTAGCTGCTGTACAAGCGACTTATTCAGATGCTGAAAATCTCAGAGATTACAAATCTATGGAGTCCATCCAAAAAGAAATTGATGCCATTAAAAATGGTGATAGATTAGAAGAAGCAGAGGCTTCTATAAACAGAAAGACCAAACAAATTGAGCGCATTAAAGCCATTAAAAACAACAGCAAGCAGTTTGCTGCTTACTTTAACGGTGCCGCAACAGATGATATCATTGTTCAAGAAATTCACATTGCAAAAGATTCATTGGTAACCTTTAATTTCCGTTCTAAAGACATTATTCACAGTGCTTGGTTGCCTCACATGAGAGCTCAAATGAACGTTGTGCCAGGTATGCCAACTAAATTCACATTCAAGCCAACCAAATCAACGTTAGAAGCTAAAAAAGAATTCGGCGAAGAGTTCGATTATTATTTATACTGTAATAAAATTTGTGGTGTATCTCACTACAATATGAAAATTAAAGTGGTTGTGGAATCTCAGTCAGAAGTGACTGCATGGTTAAAAACACAACAACCTGTCTTCATCAAAAAAACTGAAGTCATTCCAGCTGTATTACAATCTGATACAATGGTAAAGGCTGATACCACCAAAAGAGTCGCTATTAACTAATTTTAAATCGTAAAAAACAGTCATACAAGACATGAGCACAGCAATATCTTCAGACAATCACCACGGTCACCACGATCATCATGAACCATCATTCTTATTTAAGTATGTGTTCAGTACCGATCACAAGATGATTTCTAAACAATTCCTAATCACAGGTATCATTATGGGATGCTTGGGTATGGGTATGTCATTATTGTTTAGATTGCAATTGGCTTGGCCAGATCAAGCATTCCCATTTTTAGAGTCTTTACTCGGTAAATGGGCTAAAGACGGTAAATTGGACCCAAACTATTACATGGCTTTGGTGACTATCCACGGTACCATCATGGTATTCTATGTATTAACGGCTGGTTTAAGTGGTACGTTTAGTAATTTATTGATTCCGTTGCAAGTAGGCGCAAGAGATATGGCTAGTCCTTTCATGAATATGTTGTCCTACTGGTTCTTCTTAATGTCTTCAATTGTATTGATGTCATCTTTCTTGGTAGAAACAGGTCCTGCCTCAAGTGGTTGGACAGTATATCCGCCATTAAGTGCACTTGAAAAAGCAATGCCAGGTTCAGGTTTAGGTACAACCCTTTGGTTAATGGCTATTATCCTATTCATTGTGTCTTCATTATTAGGTGGTATCAACTACATCACAACCGTATTAAACATGCGTACCAAAGGGATGTCTATGAACAGATTGCCTTTGACCATTTGGGCATTCTTATTAACTGCAGTACTTGGTTTGTTGTCTTTCCCAGTATTATTAGGCGCAGGTTTATTGTTGATATTTGACCGTTCATTCGGAACCAGTTTCTATTTAAGTGATATCCATTTGAATGGTGTAGGTGCTTTAACCAACAGTGGTGGTAGCCCAGTGTTATACCAACACTTATTCTGGTTCTTAGGTCACCCTGAGGTATATATTATCTTAATGCCAGCTTTGGGTATTTCTTCAGAGGTTATTTCAACCAATGCTAGAAAACCAATCTTTGGATATACTGCAATGGTAATCTCTTTGTTGGGTATCTCTTTCTTGTCATTTATTGTATGGGGTCACCATATGTTTATTACTGGAATGAATCCATTCTTGGGGACCATGTTTATGTATGTAACCCTCATTATTGCGGTACCTTCTGCGGTTAAAACATTTAACTATTTAGCCACCCTATGGAAAGGTAATATCCGTTTTACCCCAGCTATGATGTTCGCCATTGGATTGGTGTCATTATTTATTTCTGGTGGTTTGACTGGTATTTACTTGGGGAATGCTGCTTTGGATATTCAATTACACGATAGCTATTTCGTTGTAGCTCACTTCCACTTGGTAATGGGTAGTGCGTCTATATTTGGTATGTTTGCTGGTATTTACCACTGGTATCCTAAAATGTTTGGACGTATGATGAACAAAACCTTGGGTAGTTTCCATTTCTGGTTGACTTTCATTTCTGCCTATTTAGTATTCTTCCCAATGCACTTTATGGGATTGGCTGGTGTTCCTAGACGTTATTACCAATTCTCATTGATCCCAGAATTTGGTATTTGGATGGATGTTAACGTGTTGATCACTGTAGCTGCTATGTTAGGCGGTGTTGCTCAGTTATTGTTCTTATGGAACTTCTTCTACAGCATTTTCAAAGGACAAAAAGCCACTAAAAATCCATGGGAATCTAATACATTGGAGTGGAGTACTGAAGTTAAACACTTACACGGCAACTGGGATGGTCCTATTCCAACCGTTTATCGTGGTCCACACGAATACAGTCGTCCTGATAGAGCGTTGGATTATTTCCCTCAATACGAAAAAGGCGATGGCGAACCTGAACATTATCATGCTCCTGCCACCAAGGTAGATACTGCATACGAAGGCAAAAAAGAAAAACCTAGTACTGTGTTCTTCTCTTCTTTTGCTGCTTTGTTCATGAAGAAAGCATAAGCTTTTATACTCGATAGAGTAAATATGAATCTATTAAAAATAAACCGAAGTTCAGGGTTGCTAACACTGGCTTCGGTTTTTTTATTACTTATAGCTGGGGGCATAGTGAGGAGTACTGGTAGTGGTATGGGTTGCCCTGATTGGCCAAAATGTTATGGTGCGCTATTCCCGCCAACTTGCGAATGCGAATTGCCGGCGAATTATCAAGAAGTATTCTTACAAAAGCGACTTAAAAAGGCTGAAAGATTTGCTCAGTTTTTATCGTCAATTGGATTGCGTCAACAGTCCGAAGACTTGATGCAAAGTGAGTCCATTAGATTGCCTGAAAAATTCAATCCGCTTAAAGCCTGGACGGAATACATCAACCGATTAATAGGGGTATTATCAGGATTATTTGCTTTGATCTATGTGGTTTCTCTCATCACAGTGCGCCGTCAATTTTCAAGATCCAAGCTTTTTTTTGGTCTATTGGCTTTTATATTAATGATGTTTAATGCTTGGCTTGGTAGCATTGTGGTTGCCACCAATTTGTTCCCCATCATCATCAGTATTCATTACTTGGCAACTTATTTGGTCATACTCTTTTTGATTTTACAGTTGTTCGAGCCTAAAATAGAATCAGATAGTAAGCAAATGTTTAAGTATCAATGGTTTTATGCCTTTTTTGTTTTGATTTCTTTATTGCAGGTCGTATACGGGACAGCTTTGAGGCAGGTTACTGATGCAGCCATCTTAAAGCATACTTTGTATCAATCCAACGAAGTGAATTTTGATGCAATGGGCTCAACCTTTAAAGGGCATTGGGTATTTGCTGTTGCTTTGATCTTATTAAGTGTTGTGCCGTTATATACCCTGCGCGACAAAGTGCATAAAAAATGGTATAGAATGTCAATCTTATTGCCATTGGTTTTGTTGATGCAATACATTAGCGGGGTGTCTAATTTAAGGTTTCAATTTCCATTATTACCCCAAGTCGCACACATATTTTTTGCTGGACTAATTTTCGCTATAAGCTTGTATATTTGTATGGCCGTTTACAACGGCAAAAAAAGTGCATTGACCCGTGACTGAGCAAACCTTCAATACCGTTCCAGAGCCTTTAAGTGCGGCCTATTTCAAAGACTATTTCATGTTGAGTAAACTTCGACTGAGTATGTCGGTTGTAGGGACTACATTAATAGCCTACTATTTAGGCGTTAAAAAAGTTGGTTTGCCATTTGATAATTTACAGGCATTTGGCTTAGCCTTAGGCGGTCTTTTAGTTGTTGCTGCTTCTAATGGATTCAACCAGGTTTACGAGAGAGATACGGACAAACTCATGTCAAGAACGCAAAAACGACCAGTTGCCGCTGGACGCATGAAAGTTCAAGATGCACTTATATTCAGTGCAGTATGTGCTGTTTTGGGTATTTTTACCATTGCTTTTTTGGTGAACGGTAGGGCTGCTTTTTTGAGTCTCGTTTCATTATTCATTTATACCTTGGCTTACACGCCCATGAAGGTAAAATCACCTTTAGCTGTTTTTATTGGAGCGATTCCAGGAGCACTCCCACCAGCAATAGGTTGGGTGGCGGCTATTGGTAACATTGATATCATTGCAATGGTGTTGTTTGCTATCCAGTTTTTTTGGCAATTCCCTCATTTTTGGTCGATTGCTTGGATCTTAGACGACGATTATAGACAAGCCAATTATACGCTCTTACCATCATATGAGGGCAGAACCAAACGCAATGCCATTCAAATTATTTGGTATACGGTTATTCTTGTATTGTTGTCGCTATACCCATTGACCATTGATTTTGCGACTACAAATGCCCTGTGGATCATTATCCCTTCTTCAGTCTATATGTTGTTTAGGGCTTGGCGACTTAAATCTACTTTACAAATCAAAGAGGCCAAACAATTGATGTTTGCTTCATTATTGTATATGCCATTGGTACTTATTAGCTATTTATTTTAAATTTTATGAACCCTTTAGAAATCAATACATTGACTCCAGAAAAAAAACCTTCAGACCCTAAAACCTTTGTGGTTTGGTTGTTTATTGTAGCCAGTACCATGTTGTTTTTAGCCTTCGCGAGTGCTTATTGGGTTCACAGGCAGGACGGCATGAACAATAATGCTTGGGCTTTGGTTCAATTGCCTTGGCAGTTTATGATCAGTTGTGTGGTTGTCGCAATGTCTAGTATTACGCTTGAAAAAGCCTATAAATCAGCTTCTTCAGATGATGTCTACAAGGTGCCAGCCTACACGACCTTTACCCTTATTCTGGGGGGCGTTTTTATGCTTTTCCAAGTCTTGGGTTTTTTCCATTTCATGCAGACAGGCCATTATTTTTCTAATGCCACACCGAGCGAAATTTCTTTCTCTTTTGTGTATGTCATTGCAGGGATTCACTTTGTACATATTTTAGGCGGCATGGTGCTCCTAGGGGTGCTTTTGTTCCGTTCGATCAACCTGAAAGTGCATAAAAAGAACTTGGTGTTCATAAAGATTTGTAAAACTTATTGGCACTTTTTAGGAATTCTATGGATTTTCTTGTTTTTATTTCTTTATTTCGCAAACTAAATAGTTAAGTTAAACTAATGTCAAACACTACAGAAGTATCAAGCACAAGTATTTGGACTGGAGGTCGTTCTCCGTTCAATGTCAGTTACGGAAAATTGATGATGTGGATTTTCCTTTTGTCTGATGCCTTTACCTTTTCATCATTGTTAGTTGGGTATGGTGCAATCAGATACAGTTATGCAGGCAGTTCTACGCCTTGGCCAGATCCTGCAACCGTATTCAATCATTTCCCATTTGCACATGGTTTACACTTACCATTGTTGTTTGTGAGTTTAATGACTTTGATTTTGATCATTTCTTCAGTGACTATGGTGTTGGCTGTAGAAGCTGGTCATAGAAATGCTAAAAGTGAAGTATCTAAATACATGCTTTACACCATTTTGGGTGGTATTGCCTTCTTGAGCTGTCAAGCTTGGGAATGGACTCAATTCATTGGAGAAGGTGGTCGTCTAGATTCTAATTTATTCGGATTCACTGCAACTGCAGAAGAGCATGCCAAATCCCTAAAATTATTCGATCATGTTCATTGGACTGCTGCTGATAAAATCCCAGG
>JBEIKN010000108.1:0-6554 GCA_040379725.1 Flavobacteriales bacterium | reverse complement strand
GGTCAGCCAGTGGATTCAGAAAAAAACATTGATTTATTATTGAAAAACTTAGCGGGAAAGGCCAATCGAAAAGCCCGTTTTGTTACCGTTATTTGTTTAAAATTACCTCAAAAAACGTTTTTCTTTGAAGGCGAAATTTGGGGGGAAATCACTACTGAAAGACATGGTCAAAGTGGTTTTGGATACGATGCTGTTTTTAAGCCAGATGGCTATGAACAAACATTTGCAGAAATGTCTGCAGAGCAAAAAAATGAGATCAGTCATCGCAAACAAGCACTTAATAAATTACTGCCCTTCTTAGCTGTTATAGAATGAATTCAGAGCGTATAGCTGATTTTGATTACCATCTGCCTGAAGCGCAAATTGCCCAGGTGGCCATTGAACCTCGAGATGCTGCTAAACTATTGGTTTATAAGAAAGGGACCTATTCTGATTCCGTATTCAATCAATTGCCACAGCAGTTGCCTTCAAATGCGCATTTGGTGTTTAATAATGCCAAAGTCATACAAGCAAGACTATTCGCAAAGACTCAAACGCAAGCTAAAATTGAGGTATTTTTGTTAAAGCCACATGCAATGGATTATACCCAAGCATTATCATCCAATAGCTTTGTTGAGTGGGTGTGTATGATTGGCAATAAAAAGAAATGGAAAGTATCAGAACCTTTGACAATCTATTTGGGTGAACATGCAATAGTGCTGATTCAAAAGTCTGACAATGTGGTTAGATTTGAATGGCAACACCAGCAAACATTTGCCGAACTGTTAGAAGCCATTGGTCAATTGCCTTTGCCTCCTTATATCAAACATCAACCTAGTGAGCATGATTTGGGCCGTTATCAAACCGTTTTTTCAAGCATTGAGGGATCAGTTGCAGCACCCACTGCAGGGTTGCATTTTACGATCGATGTCTTAGATCAGCTTAAAAGTAAGGGCTTTCAATCCAGTGAATTGACGCTTCACGTGAGTGCCGGGACCTTTTTGCCTGTTAAGGCTGAACAATATAGAGACCACGATATGCATAATGAGTCTTATGAATTGGAAAGTTCAACTTTATTAGCTTTGAAACATAAGTCCTGTCTTGTGGCGGTTGGTACGACCGCAACAAGGGTGCTTGAGAGCGTTTACTGGGCTGGTATTCGATTGTTGAATGGCGAAGCGCAATTCACTCAAATTCCTCAGTTCGTGTATGAGTTGCCCTACACTTTATACGCCAAAGATCAAGTTATAGACGCACTTTTAGATTACATGAAAGCAAATGGTTTGTCAAAATTATATGGGTCGAGTGCTATCATGATAGTGCCTGGTTATGGGTTTAAAATGGTGAATGGTTTATTGACCAATTTTCATCAACCAAAATCAACATTATTGCTATTGATTTCTGCCTTTATTGGCGATGATTGGCGCAAGGTATATGCCCATGCGTTGGCACACAATTATCGATTTTTGAGTTATGGCGATGCCTCGCTGTTGCTGCCTTAATTTTTTTTAAATTGCATTTTAAATTCATTATTTTTGCCCATCTCAACAATTTTGGCATATAATTCGTTGTTAGCATTGTTGTCGAACGTATTATGAAATTCAAACTGATTTTAACGCTTTGCGCTTTTTGGCTTGGCTTAAACCTATCACAGGCTCAAAAGTTTGCCTATGTTGATTCCGATTATATTTTAGGCCAAATGACCGAATACAAGGCGGCTCAAAAGCAATTGGATGAAATGGCGAGCAAATGGGATGCGGATCTCAAAATTATGAGTGAGGAGCTTGATAAAATGCAGAAAGATTTTAAAGCCGAAGAAATTTTATTGAGTGCCAATCAGAAAAAAGAACGTTTAGATGCCATAAAAGCCAAGGAAGATGCTACCATTGTATTCGAACAAGAAAAATTTGGAGTCAATGGCGAACTCTTTAAAAAACGTCAAGAACTCATAAAGCCTATTCAAGATAAAATTTTTGTAGCCATTCAAAAAGTGGCTAAAAACAATGGCTTAGACTTTGTTTTTGATAAATCAGCGAACATGAATATCCTATTTAGTAATCCAAAATTTGATCGCAGTGACGATGTGCTCGACGAACTTGGTGTTGCTACTACAGAACCAGAAAAAAATAAATCGAAATGAATAAATCTATCTTAATGACTGCAGCTTTGATGCTGTTTAGTGTGTTGAACAGTTCCGCTTCAGCTCAAAAAATTGGCCATTTTAATTTTCAAGCCATCATTCAAGTTATGCCAGAATATGAAAAGGCTTCTAATGAATACGAATTGTACAAACAATCACTTGAAGATGAGTTAAAGTCAATTGAGGCCGAAGCCGCTTTGATCCAAAAGAAATACGAGGCAGAAACCAAAAAACCTGCTCCCGTCCAATCTAAATTGCAATTGTGGGCAAAAAATCTAGAAACCATGCAGGTTTACTATCAAGAAAAACAACAATCCATTCAAGATAGTTTGAATGTTAAAATGTCTGACTTAGTAGCGCCAATCAAAACCAAAATAGAAAAAGCAGTTGAGGAAGTGGCTAAAGAAAAAGGCTATTCTCACGTGATTGATAACAGCTATGGTATGCTGATTTACGCAGCCGAAGAAAACAACATTGAGAATGCCCTTAAAGCTAAGTTGGGTATTAAAGATAAGCCTGCCGCTAATCCTGCTGCTGGCAAACCAACTCCTGCAACGCCTGCTTCAGGTAAATAATGAGTCCTAAAAGTCATTTTCATCCAAAGTCTAAACATGCCATAGGTATTTTTGATTCTGGCATTGGAGGACTTACCGTGGCAAAGGCCATTAATGAGCTTTTGCCTAATGAAAAAATCATTTACTTTGGCGATACGGCTCACATGCCTTATGGCGAAAAATCAGCTCATGCCATTCAATCTTATGCCATAGAAATTGCACAGTTTTTAATGGCCCAAGATTGTAAGCTGATTGTGATTGCCTGTAACTCTGCGTCAGCTTCTGCTTTAAAGCAAGTTCAATCCATACTACCAGATAAACAATTTGTCATCAATGTGATTGATCCTGTTGTTGATAGCATTACGCAAGTATCAAATCATAAAACCATTGGTTTAATTGGGACCAAACGCACCGTTAGCAGTGCTGTATACAAAAAGAAAATTGAAAAGGCCAAATCAGGTCAGCTGCTTAAGTCATTAGCGACACCATTATTAGCCCCAATGATTGAAGAAGGGTTTTTTAATAATAAAATTTCAAAAACCATTGTGCACGCTTACTTGGATAATCCGCACTTAAAAGGCATTCAGAGCATTGTGTTGGCTTGTACGCATTATCCACTCATTATGAGTGAGATATCAAGTTATTATAAGGGCAAAGTAGACATTATCAATTCTGCTGAGATTGTATCCAATGCAGTCAAAGACTTTTTAGAAAAGCATGCGTTGTTGAATACCAGTAAACATGACCCTAAACATGCCTTTTATGTATCTGATTACACTGAGTCTTTTGAGCAAACAGCTAAAATATTTTTTGGCAGCAGTTTGAAATTAAAAGAGAAAAATCTCTGGAAATAAGCATTCGCAACGCTTAAATTAGTGACTTTTTGACTTGAGTTTCTCGTCTCAAAGTCCTACATTTGCATCACAAATTTTAAACCATGGCATTCGATATTAACATGATCAAGAGCGTGTATGCCAATATGCCGGAACGCATTGCTGCCGCTCGTCAATTACTTCAAAGACCACTTACTTTAACTGAAAAAATCTTGTATAGCCACTTAAGTGCGGGCAATGCGAGTGCTGTTTTTGAGCGAGGTAATAGCTACGTTGATTTTGCGCCAGATAGAGTAGCTATGCAAGATGCAACTGCTCAAATGGCTTTGTTGCAATTTATGCAAGCCGGTCGTAAACAAGCTGCTGTGCCAAGCACAGTGCATTGTGACCATTTGATCAATGCAAAAGTTGGGGCCAGTCAGGATTTAGAGTTTGCTAATCAAGAAAGTAAAGAAGTTTACGACTTTTTGGCTTCAGTTAGTAATAAATATGGTATTGGTTTTTGGAAGCCAGGTGCTGGTATCATTCACCAAGTAGTCCTTGAAAATTATGCATTCCCAGGAGGAATGATGATTGGAACCGATTCACATACTGTGAATGCTGGTGGTTTAGGTATGGTGGCTATTGGTGTTGGTGGGGCAGATGCCTGCGATGTCATGGCTGGTTTGCCATGGGAGTTAAAGTTCCCAAAATTAATTGGGGTTAAGTTAACAGGTCACTTGAATGGCTGGGCTTCTCCTAAAGATGTGGTTTTAAAAGTGGCAGGCATTCTAACTGTTAAAGGTGGAACCGGTGCCATTGTAGAATATTTCGGCGAGGGTGCTGAATCAATGAGTTGTACCGGAAAAGGTACCATTTGTAACATGGGTGCTGAGATTGGTGCAACCACTTCTACATTCGGGTATGATGCCAGTATGGAACGATACTTGCGTTCAACAGGCAGAGCAGATGTTGCTGATTTAGCCAATACTGTAAAAGCCCATTTGACGGCTGATCCTGAGTGTTATGCAGACCCTTCAAAATACTTTGATCAAGTCATCGAAATCAATTTGAGCGAATTAGAGCCCTATATCAACGGCCCATTTACCCCAGATTTAGCTACCCCAATTTCGAAAATGAAAGAGGTAGCAGTTGCGAATAATTGGCCTTTAACCGTTGAAGTTGGCTTGATAGGAAGTTGCACAAACAGCAGTTATGAAGACATTTCAAGAGCTGCAAGTTTGGCTAAACAAGTTGCTGAAAAGCAATTGAAGACCAAAGCAGAGTTTACCATTACACCAGGTAGTGAATTGGTAAGAGCAACCATTGAACGTGATGGTTTTATTAAAACATTTGACGAAATTGGTGCTACAGTATTTGCCAATGCTTGTGGACCTTGTATTGGTATGTGGACCCGAATGGGGGCTGAAAAGAAAGAACGCAATTCAATTGTGCACTCCTTCAACAGAAACTTTGCTGCCAGACAAGATGGTAACCCTAATACCCACGCATTTGTTGCAAGCCCTGAAATTACAACAGCCTTAGCGATTGCTGGTAGACTTGATTTTAACCCATTGACAGATACCTTGGTGAATGAAAAGGGTGATACAGTTAAGTTAGATCCGCCAACTGGTATGGAATTGCCAAGCAAGGGATTTACTGCCGAGGATATTGGTTATCAAGCGCCTGCTGAAGACGGTTCAGGTGTTGAAGTAGTGGTGTCTCCTAGTAGTTCAAGATTGCAATTGTTAGCGCCATTCAATGCATGGGAAGGCAGCGATTTGAAAGGTATGAACCTTTTGATTAAGGCCAAAGGGAAGTGTACAACTGACCACATTTCTATGGCTGGTCCATGGTTGAAATTCCGCGGTCACTTAGATAATATCAGTAATAATATGTTGATTGGTGCGGTGAATTTCTTTAATGAAAAAACCAACAGTGTTAAAAATCAATTGACCGGAACTTATGATGAAGTGCCTCAAGTTCAAAGAGCATATAAAGCTGAAGGCATAGGAACAGTGGTTGTGGGAGATGAAAATTATGGTGAAGGTTCAAGTAGAGAGCATGCGGCCATGGAACCAAGACACTTAGGTGTAAGAGTGGTTTTAACCAAATCATTTGCGAGAATTCATGAGACCAATCTAAAAAAACAAGGTATGTTGGCATTAACATTTGCCGATAAAGCTGACTACGATAAAATCCAAGAAGACGACCGCATTGATTTAATTGGTTTAAGCAATTTTGCACCAGGTCAAGCTTTGACTATGGTTTTAAACCACAAAGATGGTAGCTCAGATAGCATTGTTTGTAATCATACCTATAACACTCAGCAAATTGAATGGTTCAAAGCCGGAGGTGCTCTGAACATTATCCGCAAAAGTGTTGCTTAATAGAAATTGCTTATCATTAAATGGGGCTTAGGCCCCATTTTTTTTGAAATTCATTTAATTGATTGATTATTAGCGTATTAAACTTGGTTTAGCCCGTTTCGATCGGTGCCGATTCCCAATAAAAAATCACAAAAAAGTTTGTTAGTTTGAGTTTTATCTCTATTTTTGCAGTCCCAAAAAAAAATAACTCACCATGGATTTAATCAAGTTTGTAGAAAAAGAATATTTAAAAACTGATATTCCTTCTTTTAAAGCAGGCGACAGAGTAACTGTGCATTATAAAATCAAAGAAGGTAACAAAGAAAGGATTCAGTTGTTCCAAGGTGATGTGATTCAACGCAGAAATGCTGGCTTGAACGCTACCTTTACTGTACGTAAAATTTCTAATGGCGTTGGTGTTGAGAGAATTTTTCCATTACACTCTCCAAACATTGACAAAATTGAAGTTAACAAGATCGGTAAAGTGCGTAGAGCAAGAATATTCTATTTAAGAGGTTTGAGCGGTAAAGCTGCAAGAATTTCTGAAAAGAGATAGTTTTTAGAGAGGTTAATAGTTTTCATAGGTAAGAAAGGTCGGGTGTTTAACCCGGCCTTTTTTTTATGACGTAAGGAATAAAAAAAGTTAAAGCGTAACCCGGCCTTTTTTTTATGACGTAAGGAATAAAAAAAGTTAAAGCGT
>JBEIKN010000107.1:0-6612 GCA_040379725.1 Flavobacteriales bacterium | reverse complement strand
GGCCAGGACTCCAAATACCACTACAATAAGCGAACTTGGTATTTGTTTGCACCAATTGGCTTTTAATTTATTCCAATAGATCAGTGTAAAGATAGAAACAATTGAGATGATTATAGCACCAAGCTGAATGAAATGAGTCATGTGGAGGAGCTCAGAAAAAGTATTCTCTCCATCTTTTTGATTGAAACTAAAGTCTTCTTCAGGGTCGTAATCATATCCAAAAGCATGTGGTATTTGTTTAAGAATTAAAATGATGCCAATAGAGGCCAGTAATCCATTGATGACACTATTGGGAATGTAGTTGGCAATAAAGCCAGTTTTCAATAAACCAAAAGCAACTTGAATAATACCAGCTAACAATACAGCCAATAGAAACCATTCAAAATGACCTAGCTGAGTTATTCCGGCAAGCACCACAGTTGTTAAACCGGCGGCAGGTCCGCTAACACTTGTTCCTGATCTGCTAAAAATACCGACTACAACGCCACCAATTATGCCTGCAATAATACCAGACATTAGCGGGGCACCACTGGCCAATGCAACACCAAGGCATAAGGGCAATGCCACTAAAAAAACAACAATACCTGCAATGATATCTTTCTTAAAAGTCTTGAAATTGATCAACATATTTGTTTGCTAAGGTAATCATTTTATTTATTAGAAGTTCATCGATAATACCTATATCATGGCTTATTGACGCTAATGTTAGCCTTTTAATTGATTTAATTTTATGGGATAAATTTTAAAAGATTATTAATCAATTGTTTGTTTCAAGCAATAAATAAGATAATCTTGCAAGGCGATAGAAAGTCAATGAAAGCGTTTTTTTTGAAATATTTATGGATTGGTTCTTTGTTGGTATTGACGCATGCACAAGCATCAAACATTACATTTCAGCTAAATCTATTGCCTGTAATTGATTCCATTAAAATAGAGGTGTTTAAATGTTATATTTCCAATTTAAAGATTGAAACAGCCAATGGACAGGTTTTGAATTGCTCGCCAGATGTTTTTTTGTTAACGCTATCGGATTCAAATGCCACACAAACCATTGAAATACAAACAGATGCTGACGAGCAATCATTAGTAGGTTGTTCAATTCTTTTTGATCTTGGACTTGACAGTCAGCTGAATACTTCAGGCGCAATGACAGGTGCTTTAGATCCATTGAATGGGATGTTTTGGACTTGGCAAAGTGGTTACATTCATTTAAAGATAGAGGGTCATTCTTTAAAGGCCTCCGACAATCAAATGGGTTTTGAATACCATTTAGGGGGCTATAGAAAGCCTTATGAGACCCAATGTCATCAAAAGATTTTTCAAAACACGAAAGACATGCTTGTAGTTATTGATTTGAATCCATTTTTTGAATCAGGTGTCTGGAAAAAGTCTCCAAGAATGATGTCCCCTGGGCCACTGGCTAAGAATTTATTTGATCGATGTTGCAGCATGTTTAAAGCCAAATAATCATGAAGAATAAACTAGTCATTATTGCGGGCTTATTGATTTTGACGGCATTTACATGGACTAAACACCATTATTGGCCCAAGTATTTTCCTGAACCCGTTCAAGAAAAATTACAGACTACTTATACCTCTGAAATGCGTGAATTGGGTAGGCAGTTGTTTTATGACCCCATTTTATCTGCAGATAGTTCCATATCCTGTGCTTCGTGTCATAACCCATACACAGCCTTTGCTCATACCGATCATGCCTTGAGTCATGGGATAGGGGACAGCATAGGCAAACGAAATGCCCCGGCTTTATTCAACCTTGCATGGCAGTCTTCTTTTATGTTAGATGGTGCGATCAATCACATTGAAGTCCAGGCTTTAGCGCCCATTACAGCTAAAAACGAAATGGCTGAAACGCTTGAACATGTATTGTTAAAAATCAATAGGTTAGAGCGGTATAAACCATATCTACCTAAACATTATCCAACTGCAGCGATCAATTCAAGCTTATTCTTGAAATCTTTGGCAGCCTTTGTATTGAGTTTAAATAGTTTTGAATCCAAATACGATAGTGTTAAAAGGCATTTAAGCCAATTTACCGTTCAAGAAGCTAAGGGATACGATAAGTTTAAGCAATATTGTAACACTTGTCATGAAGAGCCTTTATTCACCAATAATTCTTTTCAATACAATGGTTTGCCTATAGTGCCTAATCGACAGGATTTGGGACATTATGCCATCAGCTTGAATCCAAAAGATTCATTTGCATTTAAAGTGCCTAGTCTTAGAAACATTAGTTATACCTATCCATATATGCACGATGGTCGCTTACACAATTTACAAGAAGTCCTCAAACATTATGCTTCAGGGCATGATAGGGTTTCTATGAATAATCAGATGCTTACGTCAGGGTTTCCTCTTTCAGCAAATGATCAACTGGACGTAATTGCCTTTTTGAAAACCCTCAACGACCTTAAGTTTATATTGAATAAAAACAATCAATTTCCTCTCAACAAAGGATAGGTTAAAAAATATCGTCTATGTTTGTAAACCATCCATATCATCATTTAAACCATTCAATTATGAAATCCATATCAATCTTATTTTTACTAAGCATTTGCTCAATAGCTTTCGGACAGAGTCCAGCAGTGACCTTGTGGCTTCAGAATGCTACGATTAAGGGGTCGCATTATGTCAATGGAAATTCTGTGGCGATTGCTGATACCGCTTTGGCTAATATCAGAACAGTATCCTATTCTAGCAATTGGGTTTATGTAAAAACCAATGGTGTGCCTACTTATACGACTGGGCCCTTTTTAGATGGCAACCCATCATTGACTACGGCTCAAAACGCCCTCTTTAAAATCTCATTAAACCCTGTTAAAAATACCGGGACTCAAAGCCCTACTACTGGAGGCACTATAGGCTTATTCATTAATGGAGTGGCTTTGTTTGATTACAGAGATGGTGTATCGTGGAGCAATGCCAACAATGCACTTAAAGGAGGTCCTTTAGGCGGTATGGGTGATAATGTTTGGAACCGTGATGCTGTAGTGGCTGAAAAAAATGGCTTTGATTGTTCCAAAGGTCATCCTGCTATGGGCAACTATCACCACCACCAAAATCCTTCAGCATTTAAATTGGATCATAAAGTGATATCAAATATATGTAATTTGTATGATGCTGATGGCTTATACGCCATTGATACCAACAAGCATTCACCATTAATCGGCTTTGCATACGATGGTTTTCCAATTTATGGGGCATATGCCTTCAAAAACACCAATGGCAGCGGCGCTATTACTAGGATGAAATCAGGCTATAAAGTGCGTAATATCAGCGTTAGAAATCAATATGCTAATGGGAATACAGTGACACAAGGGCCAAACGTAAGTTCAACCTATCCTTTAGGCTATTTTAGAGAAGATTATGCTTTTATAGCTGACACTGCCTCAGATGTATTGGATGCCAATAATGGCCGTTTTTGTGTAACACCAGAATATCCAAGTGGGATCTATTGTTATTTTGCTACCGTTGATGCTAATTGGAATTCTGCCTATCCATATGCAGTTGGACCTTATTTTTATGGGGTTAAAACTGCCAGTAAGGTGAATTCAATTACAGAAGCAGTCACTCAATACAAGCCAAACAACACTCAAGTCAATATGGCTTTAGAGGCCTTCCAGTGTTTGTTGTTCCCAAATCCAGCCAATAACACACTGGCGGTTCAATATCAAGGACTTTTAAATCAAGATGTTCAATTAAAATTGTATGATTTGAATGCTCAATTAATTGACAGCAAAAGGATCAAACAGGGGAGTACCATTGCTTATTTTGATGTTGAGTCCTTATATGCTGGTGTTTATGTGTTACAAATTGAATCCGGACAATCAATTGTCACAAAACGCATAGAAATAGCTCATTGATTATTTGAGTTGTATTTGATAAGCTAATTCGGCGCGTTCAAGTTCATTTAACAAATCAGGACATAAATTGATTTTTTTATTGGTACTGTACATGTCAAATTGGTATTTTTTAGCTTGGTGATGTATGGTGATTTGAAGCGGCATTTCTCCGGGAAATTTGTCAATTAAACCAATGATGTCATGCACCATGCCTTGACTCAGCATTTCAATGTTTAAAGCAATGTTCAATCCTTTAATGTAACGGTCTCTCACATCCTCCATTTTTTCGCCGGAGACAATGTTCAGCTCCCATGGGTTGCCACCTTCTTTAGCCCATCTTGGTTTTTCAATTCTACATTTTAAAACAATGAATTGATTAGGATACAATATCAATCTCAGTAAGTCAAAGGCATTGCCAAAGGCAAAAAATGTATGTTGTCCAGAATAGTCTTGTAAAATGAATTTAGAATAATTTTTACCTGTTTTGGTAATAAGGTGGTCAACTTTAATGACGATACCAGCCACCGTTAAATTGGGTTTTGTTTTAACCAACTCATTGATGTTGTCAAGTTCTGTCAAAACCGTATTGGTAATGGCATCAAATTCCACCTTAAAGGTATCCATTGGATGTCGGTTAATAAAAATGCCTACCATTTCTTTTTCCATCTGACACTCTTCTAATATGGTAAAAGGTTCTACTTTTGGAAGCTGAGGTTCAGACAGTGAGGTTTGCGAAGATTCACCAAAGAGAGAGCCTTGCGAGCTGAATTCATTTTCTTGACTTTTAGCCCCAAATTTTATGGCTAACTCAATGCCGCTTCCCAATTCGCCGTCTACTAAATATTGCGCTTTGTGGTAACTGCTGTCAAAGTCAAATCCGCCACCTTTAACCAAGGCCTCAAGCGCTTTCTTATTAACATTGCGTAGGTTACATCGTTTACACACATCGAAAATCGAACCATATGGTCCATTTTTTTCGCGTTCTTCTATGATGTTGCTAGCAGGTGCATCACCAACGCCTTTAACCGCTGTTAATCCAAATCGAATTTGCCCTTTTTGATTCACAGAAAACAAACGATCACTTTCATTGACACTTGGTCCAAGTACTTTGACACCCATGCGATTGCACTCTTGCATCATTTGACTGATTTTGTCAATATTGTTGCTGTTGTTGCTCAGAACGGCAGCCATATATTCAGCAGGGTAGTGGGCTTTTAAATAGCCTGTTTGATAGGCCACAAACGCATAGCAAGTGGAGTGTGACTTATTGAATGCATAGGAGGCAAAGGCTTCCCAATCTTTCCAAATTTTTTCGCACTTGTCTTCAGGTAATCCCTTTGCTTGTATGCCTGACATAAACTCATCTTTTAGTTTCATTAGATCAGCAAGGTTTTTCTTACCCATGGCCTTTCTAAGAGAATCGGCTTTGCCTTTGCTAAAACCTGCTAAGGATTGACTCAATAACATGACTTGCTCTTGATAAACTGTAATGCCATAAGTGTCCGATAGGTATTCGGCCAGTTCAGGAATATCGTATTCTACAGGTTCCAAGCCATGTTTGCGTTTAATGTACTTGGGGATGTATTCCATTGGTCCTGGTCTGTACAAAGCATTCATGGCAATCAAATCTTCAAATTTATCTGGCTTTAAGTCTTTAAGGTATTTCTGCATGCCTGGACTTTCAAACTGGAATGTACCAGTCGTTTCTGCCTTTTGATAAAGTTGAAAAGTCAACGCATCATCCAGAGGAATGTTGTCAATTTCAATTGTTATGTTGTGGTTTTTCTCAATAAGTTCGAGCGCTGTTTTGATGATGGATAAGGTCTTTAACCCCAAGAAATCCATTTTGATGACCCCTGCATCTTCAATGACTTTGCCTTCAAATTGTGTGAGCAATAGATTGGAGTCTTTTGAGACTGCTACTGGAACAATTTCTGATAAATCTTTAGGCGCAATGATAATGCCTGCCGCATGAACACCAGTATTTCTGACAGAGCCTTCAAGTAGCATAGCCTGACGAAGCACTTCGCCCTCCCGTTGGTTTTTTAAATCACTGTGCCATTCTCTAAGTTGTTGAACCCCAGGAATGTCTTCTTGCCTAAGCAAAATGGTGTTTTTGTCATCAAGCTCTTCTTGCTCATCATCGGCATCCAAAACATCTTCTTTAACGCCCTCTATTTTAGCATGAATGACTTGCTTGAGGCTAAGTCCTAATGGTCTTGCTGGAACCAATTTGGTGATGTTGTTTGATTCTTCAACACTCAAATCCATTACCCTGGCAACATCCTTTAAGCTCATTTTAGCGGCCATTTTACCGTAGGTTACAATTTGTGCCACTTGGTTTCGGCCGTATTTATCAACGACATAATCAATGACTTTTTGTCGACCTTCGTCGTCAAAATCGGTATCGATATCGGGCATGCTCTTACGTTCAGGATTTAAGAAACGTTCAAAAAGCAAATCGTATTTTATAGGGTCTATATTGGTAATGCCAATACAATAGGCCACAGCACTCCCTGCTGCAGAACCTCTGCCCGGGCCAACTACTACGCCTAATTCTCTACCGGCTTTTATGAAATCTGAAACAATTAAGAAATACCCTGCAAACCCCATGGTCCTGATGGTAAACAGTTCGAATTTTAAACGTTCTTCGATTTCGGCATCAATATCACCGTAGCGTTTTTTTGCGCCCGCCCAAGTCAGTGCCTCGAGGTAATCGTCTTGACTTGCATAATTATCTGGCACAGGGAAAT
>JBEIKN010000106.1:0-6620 GCA_040379725.1 Flavobacteriales bacterium | reverse complement strand
TCTTAATGGCTTTGCTAGTGGTTTGAAACACTTATTACAGCTGAGCCACAAGTTGGGGGTAAAGGTATAATTGGTGTCCCCGTCTGTAGTTGAAGTTAAATACAAACTATTGCCCAAACAAATGGTAGTATCTTTTAGCAAGCGAATATCAGGTTTTTTGTATACCCGCACTTCAGATGGAATGGTGTCATCTATAGTGGTTTGGCCATTGCAAACACCATTTACAGGTCTTTGAGCAATTAAATTAATTTTGTAAATTCCAGTATCTTTAAACGTGTAAGTAAAATTCTTTGAGGTTTTAGGGAAGCCAGTTAATAGTGTGCCTGTTTTATCGCGCGCCAGCCATTTCCAAGTAACACCGGTTGTGGTTGATCCACTCGCATCAAAAGCAATGCTTGCGTCTTCACAAACGGTGTAAAATAAACTATCTGGTTCAAAGTCAGCGCTGCTTTTGCCATTGACAATCGAATAAAAACTCAAAGGTTTAATGGATGATCCAGCATTGAAGCCATAAGAACCATGGTCGCCGTAGGCGTATAATACAGCAGAGAATCCGTAAGGGGAGTAAATATTGTGTTTGCCTTGTGTTAAACCATCTTGTTGGATATAGGAATAACTGGTGTCTTTGTCAACCAATACCCATGGGGCAGCTGGTGTTAGACCATCCAATTTAAAGGTTGATCTGGTGCTGGTTTTCACAATGACGTTTAGGAAGAATTTGTTGATGGTTTGAGCGTTTTCACAAACAAATGACAAATTTTTGAGTGATTGTTCTGTAGGGGGCACCCACATCATCATTGGGTCGGTATCAGTACCTGCAAATCCAGCTTTGTCACAATCTTCTGATAAAGCATACTGACAAACACCTATTGGTTTGTTAGCAACAATGAGCGCATTACTTGGAATGAAAAAGGTATCACTCATACCTGCAGTAGATAACACTTTGGCTCTGCCGTTAACACGAACAACGGTTGAATTTAAACTGGAAACAACCCTGATCATATCGGCTTTTCTTTGTTTGCCTTTTTGATAGATGGTTGGAATAACTATGAACTTTTTGCCCCACATGTTGATGGGCATCAATTGTTCCCATAATTGGTCATAAGAGGAGCCGCAAGACGTGTTGGATCCATATAAAACAGAGGCGCGGTTGTTGCCACTGAATACCGCGATTTTTTTACAATCTTTGGCTTGAATAAGCGTGCCTGATAAATCGTTTTTGTTGGTGCTGGATTTGACCATATAGGTTTCACCCTTGTTCAGTGTAATAGAGAACATCGTATTGGCTGCTTTGCCTCCAGAAGTTGCCACTGAAGGCGTAATGTCAATGGTGGTTGCGTTTTCTGTAGCAACAATCAAGAAAGTTGATCGGTAACAGCTGTTGTTGCCAGATTGATCACTCATGTGTGAAAATACTCGATAGTCAACACCTAAAGCGCCTATGGGATACACTAAAGTTGCATCGCAGGAATACTGTTTGGAATTCTGAGCTGAAACTGAAACGGTGTCATTGGCTGTAATCAAAAGTCCCATGTTTCTTGAAGAAGTGGCCTCTGTTCCGGTAACATATCCTTGGGAAACAGGTACTAAAACGGTGTCAACACCTCCACCAACACCAATAGAAAATGGCATGTTAACGTTGGTGATAAAGTTTTTAACCGAACCTGTAGTGGCTTTGTTGCAACTAATAACGACTTTGAGCTGGGGTGCTGTATTGTCTGAACAACCACCAGTTCCACCAAAGTTTTCCATAAACGATAGCCAAAAGGTTTTGCCTAAGGTTGACAATTCCTGTGCTTGAGATGTGAATGGCATAGCCATAATCGATAACATCACTAACAGTTTGGTAAGGCGTTTTTGCATATCCAATTTTTTATTAATCTCGCAATATAATCAATTAATCTAAGAAAAAGCCTATTTAATCTGTCATTTTGGTGTAAAACCGGCTAGTTTCTACAGCCCTTTTTTTAATTGCTTGATTGTCAAAATTTTGCGTTTTCATTGAAGCCGGTGATTTTGTGTATATTTGTGCTTTAATCTAAGCAAAGAGACATGAATGCCGATCTTGTGGTCATATTGATCACCCTAATTTGTTCCGCTTTTTTTTCCGGTATTGAGATTGCCTTCATTTCTTCGAATAAGCTCAGAATTGAATTGCAAAATAAACAGGGTGTTTTAAGTGCTAAAATCCTGTCTTGGTATTTAAAAGATCCTTCAAGATTCATTAGTACCACATTGATTGGAAACAATGTGTCATTAGTCATATATGGAATATACAGCGGTCATCTATTAGATGTCTTATTGCAGGCCTCGATTCAGGATATTTTTTGGCGTTTTGTGTTGATTACGATTTTATCCACTTTATTGGTTTTAATCACTGCTGAATTTTTACCCAAAGCCTTGTTTAGAATCAATCCTGATTTTATATTGAATACCCTCATACTGCCATTTCACATCAGTTATTTTATTCTTTGGCCAATCGTTACCTTGATCACGTTTTTGTCAAAATTGATTTTAAAGTTGTTGACAGGCGAGCAAGACAGCGCTTCGCAACCAGTATTTAGTCGGGTAGATTTAGATCATTTGATCTCACAAACCGGTCAAATTGAATTGAATGAAGAAGCTAATTTGAGTACTGAAATGTTCAAAAATGCTTTGGATTTTGGGCAATTAAAAGTGCGTGATTGTATGGTGCCAAGAACAGAAATCATTGCCATAGAAGATACGGATACGATTGAGGATTTGCACAAGTTGTTTATGGAATCAAGGCATTCTAAGATTCCAGTTTTTAAAGGCAATATTGATAATATTATAGGGTATGCGCATCAAGTCTATATGTTTAAGCACCCAAAACGTATACAAGAAGCCACTATGCCCATATTGATAACCAACGAGAGCAGAAGCCTGCATGATCAATTAAAGGAAATGACCTTAAAGCGCAAGAGCATGGCAGTGGTTGTGGATGAATTTGGCGGTACTGCTGGTATCATTACCATTGAGGATATCATTGAAGAGATATTTGGAGAGATTGATGATGAATATGATACCGAAGATTTAGTAGAGGTAAAGGTAAATGATCGCCAATTTATTTTTAGTGGAAGGCATGAAATAGATTATCTCAACGATACTTATCACATAGACATACCTCAAGGGGATTATGATACTCTAGGAGGCTATATCATTAGTATTTGTGAGAGCATTCCTAAAGAAAAAGAGCTTATTGTCAATGAGCTGTTTGAGATTCAGATTTTACAAATGAAGAATGCACGTATTGAGGAAGTTGAACTTAAATGCTTACAGCCTCATGGGAATTAAAATACTATTGATTCACGGACCTAATTTGAATTTACTGGGCCAAAGAGATGCCTCGTTATATGGCCTTTTAACATCAGAAGCAATAGTTGATCATTTGCAGTCAAACTTCGATGTTGATTTGAATTATTTTCAATCCAATTCAGAGTTTGAAATCATAGATTGTATACATGCTGCCCCTCTTCAGTATAGTGGGATTATCATTAATGCTGGGGCATTTTCGCACACATCCATAGGTATTTCAGATGCCATTGCGGCCATTAAACTACCTGTAATCAATGTACACATTTCTAATATTGAACAAAGAGAACCCTTTAGACAAACAGACCTGTTGCAAGGGGTATGCAAAGGTAGCATTGTAGGCCTCGGAACAGATGGCTATGCTTTAGCCTTAGAATGTTTGTTGGATTTAGTTAACGCTTAAAACCAATTGCATCGCCGGACCTAAAATTTGTTTTAGAAGGGGTGTCGATTTTGCGAAATTTTTCGGAATGGATGTTTCAGTGCTCGGATTGTAAATGGTTAACAATTGACAATGTTTGATGGCGTCAACTTTGTATTCAGATGCCAATGCCTGGCAGAGTTGATCAATTTTGTCTTCTTTGGTATCACAACAAGCGGAGAAACTGATCGCAGAATTTTGCATCACATTGATTCTGACTTTATGTTGAGCAAAAAAATCGAAAATTTTACTCAGGTTGTCTTCGGCAATAAACGAATAGTTCTTAGTGGATATGTTAAGTAATGTCTGCTGATCTTTTACGATGTAACATTCTGCTTTTAAATTGTCTGCTTCGTTGTTGACGACTGTTCCTATGGCTTTTGTGTCAACAAATGAATTCACAAATAACTGAATGTGTTTGCTTTTAAGCGGCTGAATGGTTTTTGGGTGAATAACAGATGCGCCATAGTAGGCTAATTCTATGGCTTGATTGTAATTGATGGCATCCAGTTTAATGGCTTGGTCAAACAATTTCGGATCAGCGTTCATGACACCTGCAACGTCTTTCCATATGGTAACATCTTTGGCGTTTAAGCAATAGGCAAAAATGGCAGCGCTGTAATCTGAACCTTCTCTGCCGAGTGTGGTGGTTCGGTTGTGCTCATCCTTGCCAATAAACCCTTGTGTGACAACAACGTTACGCTCAATATACCTCAATAAAATGGTTTGAACTGTATCTTCAGTGATTTGCCAATTGACTCTGCCTTCTCTGAAGTTACTATCTGTTTGTATAAAGTTTCTGGCGTCTACCCATTTGTTTTTAATGTCAATGCTTTGCAAATAGTCACTTACAATTTTGGTCGACATCAATTCGCCATAGCAAATAATGCTATCATAAAGTTCATCGTAGGTGATTTGAGGAATAGGTTTTTCAACCAAGCATTCCAATTCCATGAATAAATCTTCAAGGTCTGAGAAAATATGATGCTTAGGTTCGCTGATCAAATCTTGAGCAATTTGTAAATGAAAGGTTTTTAAAACATCAATGGCTTGGAGTTTTTGCGCGTTGTCGTTGCGCCAAAAAGCAGAGACCAATTGCTCTAAGGCATTGGTGGTTTTGCCCATTGCGGAAATGACTACCAACAATTTATCGTCGGAGTAATCGGCTATAATACGGCCTACATTCCTTACTGCTTCAGCGTCTTTAACAGAAGCCCCACCAAATTTAAAGACTTTCATTCCTTTTGTTTATTTTTGCAAAAATACGATTACTTCAGTCATGAATCAAAATCCACTTATTACATTAAACCAATTCATTGCCGACGAGCAAAGTAAATTTCCTAAAGTCAATGGTAATTTATCCAACATTTTCAGAAACCTGCAATTAGCAGCCAAAATGATCAACAGAGATGTTAGAAAGGCTGGTTTGGTTGATATTTTAGGCAATTTTGGGGAAACCAATGTACAGGGCGAAGAACAAAAAAAATTAGATGTGATCAGCAATGAGATTTTTATGCGTTTAATGGATATGAGTGGTAATTGTGTTTGTGTTGTTTCAGAAGAAGACGAAGACATTCATTGGTGCCCAGGAGCAGAGAATGCCAAATACATATTGGCCATTGACCCTTTAGATGGTTCTTCAAATATTGATGTCAACGCTTCAATAGGATCTATTTTCTCCATATATAAACGGTTATCTCCAGATCAACCTGTTACAAAAGCAGATATCTTGCAAGCTGGGATTCATCAAGTAGCTGCCGGGTATATTATTTATGGTACAGCCACTATGTTTGTTTATACAACGGGAAACGGTGTTTATGGGTTTACACTTGATGACAGTATTCAAGAGTTTTGTATGTCGCATCCAAACATCATGATTCCTGAAAAGGGTAGTATTTTTTCAGTCAACGAAGGTAATCATAATGAATTTCCTCAGGGTGTTCAGGACTATATTGCCTACTGTAAAGGCAGTGATAAAGCAGAAAAACGTCCCTATTCGGCACGTTATATTGGATCGTTAATTGCTGATTTTCACAGAAATTTACTTAAAGGGGGTATTTACATGTATCCTCCAACCGATAAGGCACCAAATGGCAAATTGAGGTTGTTATACGAATGCAATCCTATGTCGTTTTTGGTTGAACAAGCAGGCGGTAAATCCCATACGGGCAAACAAAGGGTGATGGAGGTTGATCCTACAGATTTTCACCAAAGAGTACCAATTTTTATTGGGTCTAGCACTATGGTCGATCAAGTCCTTAAGTCAATGGGTGCTCAAGCTTAAGCTTGGGTCCAATTGCTTCTATCTGATTGAGGAAATTGCCATGGAGCACCGTTGTTTTCAAGGTTGCTTAGCATGTTATTGAGCTCAGCTGGTGAGGCACTTTGTTCCATTACCAAATACTGACGCATTTGCATGATGATGTCCACTGGGCTGATGTTTACAGGACAGATATCAACACAGGCATTGCAAGTGGTACAAGCCCACAATTCTTCTGCACTTATACTGTCGTGTAATGATTTGCCATCCGTGTAGTCCTTGCCATTTTTATCTTTCAAAGGCCCCAATATTTCTAATCGGTCTCTTGTATCCATCATCACTTTTCTAGGAGAAAGTAGCTTGCCTGTTTGGTTGGCTGGGCATACACTGGTACAACGTCCGCATTCAGTACAACTGTAGGCATCCATCAAGTTTTTCCAGCTTAAATCGGTAACGTCTTTTACCCCAAAACCTTCCGGTGCTTGGTAGTTTTCAGGCGGCGCAGCATTAGGATCCAACATTAACTTTACTTCTGTGGTAACAGAACTCATATTTGGAATATACCCTTTAGCATTTAAATTGCTGTAGTAAGTATTTGGAAAGGCT
>JBEIKN010000105.1:0-6711 GCA_040379725.1 Flavobacteriales bacterium | reverse complement strand
TGATAAAGCCTTAATGTTAGAACCAATATTAGGACCTAAAGCCTAAAAGTTTGGTTTAACACCCTTAACAATAACTGAATTATCGGCTGCCAAGTATTCGAATTCCTATCCATTCACTTCTGATAAAATCAAATCCTGAATGTGGTCTAAGCGTTTCTTGAAAGCCTCATCAAGAACAGGCACCATAATTTTTTGTAAAGGCTGTCTTACTCTGATGTTTTGTTTTTTTCTTAGGCCTAATACCATGCTGCATAGATCTTGAGCCAATTGCATGGTGATTTCCAATTCTTTATCAATAAGGGCTTCCTCCGCTTTAGGCATTTGGGTTAAATGCACTGAGCTGTGGTATTGATCTAATTTTAAACTTGTGTGAATCCAATCTGAAAAGAAAGGCGCAAACGGACTCATCAGTTGAGACACTTTTGAAATACAGGCAAACAAGGTATCATAGGCCGCTTGTTTGTCTTCATTCATTTCGCCTTTCCAAAAACGTCTTCTAGACAACCTTACATACCAGTTGCTTAAATCATCACAAACAAATGTTTCAATTGCTCTTGCAGCCGGCGTAGGATCGTAATCATCCATGTGCTTTGATACCAATGCACACAAAGAATTTAATTTTGATAAAATCCACCTGTCTAATTCGCTTAAACGGTCAAACTCAACTTTTGCTTCCGGATTGTATTGATAGTTGTCAATATTGGCATAAATAGCAAAGAATGAATACGTATTGTAAAGCGTTCCAAAGAATTTTCTTTGTGTTTCTGCTATGCCCTCTAAATCAAATTTAAGATTATCCCATGGATCAGAGTTGGTAATCATATACCATCGGGTAGCATCTGCACCATAGGTTGACAAGGTTTTAAATGGATCAATGGCATTGCCCAAACGCTTGCTCATTTTATTCCCGTTTTTATCTAAAACCAATCCATTAGCTACTACATTTTTATAGGCTACTGAATCAAATAACATGGTAGCAATGGCATGTAATGTAAAGAACCAACCTCTGGTTTGGTCTACCCCTTCCGCAATAAAATCAGCAGGGAAATTCTTGGCCCATTGGTCTTTGTTTTCTAGCCCCCACTGTGCATATGGCATGGCGCCACTATCAAACCATACATCAATTAAATCAGACTCTCTGCGCATAGGCTTGCCCGATGCAGAGACTAAAATAATCTCGTCAACATATGGTTTGTGTAAATCAAAATCAGCTTGCTCAATGTCTTGCGTTAAACCCAAGGCAAGGTTGGCTTTTTTCACTTCATTTTTAAGTTCTTCGAAGGTACCAATACAGATTTCTTCTGTGGCATCTTCCGATCTCCAAATTGGCAAAGGTGTACCCCAGTAACGGCTTCTACTCAAATTCCAATCTACTAGGTTTTCTAACCAATTACCAAATCGCCCTTCACCTGTCGAAGCAGGTTTCCATTGAATGGTTTTATTCAACTCTACCAATCGGTCTTTAACAGCCGTTGTTTTGATGAACCAACTCTCAAGTGGGTAATACAATATGGGTTTATCAGTCCTCCAACAATGCGGATAACTGTGTTCGTATTTTTCTTTCTTAAAGAGTTTGTTTTCTTGTTGTAATTTGAGCACTATGCGTTCATCAACACTTAAGTAATTCAGTTTACTCGTGTCTTTAATAAACCCTTTTAGTTGCTCTTTTTGTTGTTCTAGAGCCAATGCTTTTTCGGCCTCTGTTAAATAATCTTCTTTAACGTATTCTTCGCCGTATAAAAACACATTGTCTGTTATACCTGCTAAAAATTTACCGCGTTTGTCCACCAAGGTTAAAGCGCCAATGCCATTTTGTTTGGCGACTCTAAAGTCATCTGCACCAAAACTTGGAGCAATGTGAACGATGCCTGTTCCATCTTCGGTGGTCACAAAATCACCAACAATGATTTTAAAGGCATCACCATCAATATGCTCTGATGAGTTGGCTTCAAAACTTAAAAGTTGATGATACGATAAGCCAGCTAAGTCACTGCCCTTAAGTGAGCCCAATACCTGATATGGAATCAATTTATCACCTGCTTGGTAAGCATCAAAGTCCAATTCAGAAGCAGCGGCATTGAAATGTTTGCCAAGGAGTGCTTCGGCCAAAACAACCAACATGGGTTGATGCGAATAGGCATTATAGGTTTTAACACAAACGTATTGAATGTTCTTACCAACGGCTAATGCTGTGTTGCTCGGAAGGGTCCAAGGTGTGGTAGTCCAAGCCAAACAATACATTGGTAAGGCTTCTGATTGGGCGTCCAATTTAAAAGCACTTATGGCCTTATCTTTTGATACTTGATCCAATTCAAATTGCGCTACTGCAGTGGTGTCTTTAACATTTTTATAGGTGCCTGGCTGATTTAACTCGTGTGATGATAAGCCAGTTCCGGCTGCAGGTGAGTATGGTTGAATGGTAAATCCTTTGTACAAATACCCTTTCTTATGCAATTCTTTAAGCAAATACCAAAGGGTTTCAACATACGATTTATGGTAAGTAACATAAGGATGTTCGAGGTCAACCCAATAACCCATCTGTACAGTGAGTTCATCCCATTTGTCTTTGAACTCCATAACATCTTTTCGACATTCGGCATTGTAATCCTTGACGCTGATGGTTTTTCCAATATCTTCTTTGGTTATACCCAAACGTTTTTCAACCTGAAGTTCAATAGGCAAACCATGGGTGTCCCAGCCACCTTTTCGATCCACTCTAAAACCTTGTAAGGTTTTGTATCGACAAAAAATATCTTTGATTGCCCTTGACATCACATGGTGGATACCCGGCATACCATTGGCGCTAGGAGGACCTTCATAAAAAACAAAACGGTTGTCGCTTGGCCTTTGATCAATGCTTTTTTGAAAGGTGTTATCTGCCTCCCAAAAGCGTTTCACTTCTTCTTCGAGCACTGGCCATTGAACATGTTTGAGGGTACGGTACATACTACGTTGCTAAAACGTGCGAAGATAATGAATATTCATATAAAAAGGCGCAAAGAAACAGAGTTGTATCACCCTGAAATTCAAGAGTTTAAAATTTTATTTTTTGTGACTCTAACTTAATACCCGTATTTGTCTTTCCAACGTTTCTTCAGAAATGCACGCATTTCATGTTCTCTAGGGTTATCGCCAGGATGATAGAATTTAGCCCCAGCTATGGTATCAGGCAAAAATTCAAGCTCAATAAAATTACCTGGATGCACATGGGCATAAGCATAATTTTCGCCGTAATTAAGTTGTTTCATTAATGCATTAGAGGCGTTTCTCAAATGCATGGGGACAGGTAACGAACCTGTTTTTTTTACAAATGCCATGGCTTCTTCGAGTGCCATATAGGATGCATTGCTTTTAGGACTTGATGCTAAATACACCGCGCATTGAGACAATAAAATTCTACCTTCAGGCATGCCAATACTTTGCACAGCTGTTAATGTATTTGTGGCTAAAACCAAGGCAGTTGGATTCGCGTTTCCAATGTCTTCAGAAGCTAATATCACCATGCGTCTTGCAATAAATTCAGGCTGCTCGCCACCTTCTAACATGCGCGCCAAATAATAAACAGCTGCATTCGGATCGCTGCCTCTCATGCTTTTAATAAAAGCAGATATCACATTGTAATGCTCTTCGCCTACCTTGTCATATACAACTTGCTGATTTTGTAAAGCTTTAACAACAGATGCATCATCAATGACTACTGGCGCATCCTTTTGCATGGCCAACATATCAATAATGTTTAACAACCTTCTGCCATCGCCACCACAAAACTGCAACAGAGCAGCATATTCAATGATACTAACTTGTTTACTTTTTAACACCTCATCCGTCTCCAAAGCATGATTAAGCATTTGAATCAAATGCTCATTTTCCAATGCTTTAAGGACATATACTTGACACCTTGAGAGCAAGGCATTATTGACTTCAAATCCAGGGTTTTCGGTGGTGGCGCCTATCAATAAAATATTACCCGATTCAACAGCTCCTAACAAAGCGTCTTGTTGGCTTTTATTGAAGCGATGGATTTCATCTAAAAACAATAAAATTCTCCCTTGAGTCTTTGCGTCTTGAATGATTTTTCTAACATCAGCAACGCCTGCACTTATAGCGCTTAATTGTACAAATGGCAAATGCAAGGATTCACCAATAATTTTTGCTAAGGTGGTTTTGCCGACCCCCGGAGGCCCCCAAAACAACATGCTGGGAATTTGACCGGAGTCTAAGTATTTTCTGAGTGGTGCATCTGGTCCCGTTAAATGTTCTTGACCAACAAATTCATTTAAATGTTTGGGTCTAACACGTTCTGCTAAAGGCACCATTTGCATAAAGCAAAGGTAAAAAATATCCCATTAAAAATCAGGTTATCTCAACAATAAAAAACTGGTGCTTGAATAGTGCCAACGGCCTTTGAAATCCCTCACTTTAAAGACCACACCATACATGCCTTCCATAACAGCTTGTCCCATGTAAGTGCCATCCCAAGGTTTACCTGCATCGGTTTGATAGACAATCTCACCCCAACGGTTAAAAATGGTCATGGCATACTGTTTATACCCTATTCCGCCAGGCGCATACACATCATTTGTGCCATCGTCGTTTGGCGAAAATGCAGTAGGTGCGTTGAACACAAATAAATACCTTATAACCACCTGTTTACTAATACTATCTTGACAACCATATCGGTTTGAAACATATTGTTTGATGATGAATGTGCCACTGTCTGGATAACTGTTGATCAAATTGCGCATGTTAGACAACTTACCATCACCCAAGTTATAGCGCACTGTATCAGCACCAGAACTTTGATCAATGATTTGAATTTCCGGATTTACTATGGTCGCGCCTTGACTTGGATCCGTTATAAAATCAGCCATAGGCACAGGATACACATATACTGTTTTTATGGTGTCATAGCTGCAATTGTAAGCGCTTTTGACCAATAATCTTACCTTAAAAGAATCGGGTCTTTGATAGGTATGCCAAGGATCTTTTACTTTTGAAGAATCTGTATCACCAAAATACCAGTTGTACTTACTGACGCTTGAATTCGGAATAATGGTTTTGTCTGCAAATACAGTTGGGTTACCATAACAAACATTATTACTTACAAAATCAACAAGAACCGGCGGATAACTTTGGATGATTTTTTGTGTCGAATCAATACAATTGTAATTGCTAATGGCTTTGAGTTTTACAGTATAAAATCCTGAACCAGGAAATGTATGTGCCGGATGTTTGATTACTGAAGTGGTATTGTCTCCAAATTGCCATAACAGTGAAGCTATAGTTCCCTTAGCAATATTAACTACCGATCTGAATTGAAACTGATTGTCAACACATTTATTGGAATCTAAAATCGCCAATTGTGGCAATGGATAGATCTCTACCGACATGCTTGTATCATATACACAGCCTAATGCTGAAGTGACCAATTGCCTAACGCTGTAATTACCTGCGGTAGCATAGCGAAAACGTGGATTCTGTTGTTTAATTGAATCATTCAGGCTAAACTGATACAGCCATTTACTGATGATATTACCATTGCTTTGGGTGAGATCTTTTATTCTAAGACTATCAGAAACACAACTGTTCTTGAATGAAAAATTGGGTTTTAATTTTGGATGCACCACAGCTGGTTTTTGAATACTGTCTTTACAAGCATGATTTGATGTAACCAATAACTTGACTATGAAGGTGTCACCATTTGCAAATCGGTGGGTAAAATTACGGGTATTGAACTGACTGCCGTCGCTCAATGTATAGCGCCACTGATTGATGCTACCATTGCTAATCCATGACAAATCCGTGCAAAAACTATTTTGTTTTTCACACACACTTGGTAGGTTAAAATCAGCCTTTGGTATACTGTATACTTCAGCCACCTGAAGTGCAGAATCATAACATCCAAATGCAGTAGCAATTTTTAATTTAATGCTGTATATAGTGTCTTTATTAAACTTGTATTTAGGGCTCCAAGTTTGATTGCTATTGGTATCTGTGTTGTACTGCCAGCGCACATAAACAATGCTATCGCCAATGATAGAAGACGAATTATTGGTAACAATGGTATCGCCCAAACAAACATTATTGACAGTAAATTGAGCCTTTGGTTGGGCATATACTCTAACTGATTGCTCAATGGTATCATAACAGTTGAAGTCTGACTTAACTATCAATTTTAGGTCATGGGTATCAGAGGCGATGTAGAGATGAGAAAATTCAGGTTTTGAAGTGGTATATCCAACTGAAGACAACCATTGGTGCTGAACCAATTTTCCTGACTGAATTGTTGAAAGATCCTGAGCTTTTAGACTATCTATTAAGCAAACATCTTTGAAACTAAAATTCGCAATTGGATTAGGATGAACAGCAATGGTTTTGGAACTGGTATCTGCACAACCGTAACTTGTTTTAACCACCAAGTTTAATTGAATGGTTGAGGGGTGATTCAATTTAAACAGTAATGATTTAACATTTAAAGTGTCCAAATTTGAAGTTGTCCATCGACGGTATGAGAGTGTATCGCCTACCACAAAAGATGAATCTTTGACCTTTATGGAATCAATTTCGCATGTCGAATTAAAACCAAATACACTTTGAGGATATGGTTTGACTTTAACAACTATAGAATCTGTTGCAGTACATTTTTTTAAATCTGTTATGGTGGCTTTGTAGACGATGTTTTTAAGCGGTTTGGTATAAATAGTAAAACCT
>JBEIKN010000104.1:0-6712 GCA_040379725.1 Flavobacteriales bacterium | reverse complement strand
CATCCATTTGCGCTCAAGCACTACGGTTTTGGGTGCACCAGTGCTGCCTGATGATTGGATGGTAAATTGCTGGGCACCATTGTCCCAAGCATTAAAAAAATCATCGGCTGTTTCGACCATCATTTGCTGTGCAAAAATACATCTAAGACTTTTAAAAACTCATCTACTTCATTAAAAGTATTGTATATATGAGTAGAAACTCTCAAACAATTGATGTTGTTTTCAGCCACATAGCGTGTGATGATTTTCTGCTCATAGCAATGGCTATGTAATTTTTGTGCGTCTTTGTTTTTTAATTTAAAAGAGACCTGTGCGGCTTTAGAAATCGACTCTGTAGGTGTAAGCATTTCAATGTCGCTTCCCAGACCTATAAGTTGTTCTTGCAGATAATTGGCCAACTGTTTTACACGGCCTTCAATATTATCACGCCCAATTTTATGTTGAAATTCAATGGCCTTTGCGATGCCTTTAAAAAGGGCTGCATTTTGGGTGCCGTAATAATATCTGTGACCATTGTTGACATAGCCTTTTAAACTTGGTGGTTGACTTAACATATCCCATCCGGTGTCAAAACCGCCACCACCGTAATAAACTTGTAGTTTGTCTCTAAAAGATTCAGATACATACAAAAAGCCTGTGCCTTTTGGTCCAAGCATCCACTTGTGGCAACAGCCTGCATACACATCACATGCAATGTCTTTCAAATCCAGTTTGAGCATGCCAGGTGGGTGGGCCCCATCTAAAAAACTGATAATGCCTTTTTGTCTAGCAATTTCACAGATGGCTTTGACAGGTAATACCACTCCAATGGTGCAAGGGATATGCGGCACGCTGATGACTTTTGTTTTTTTGCTGATCACTGCGTTTAAGTTATGAAGTGTTTCGTCAGCAGTTTTGCCAATGTTTAGGCGTTTGATGACTACACCATGTAATTTAGCTCTGTTGAGCCAAGGGGTAGCATGTCCTACGTGTTCATGGCCGGTCATAATCACTTCGTCACCTGCCTTTAGATTAAAACCCCAACAAGCAATGTTAATGCCCTCAGTGACATTTCTGGTTAGGGTAATCTCATCTGATTTGGTGTTAAGGAATTCAGCTAATGCGTTTATGGCAGTGTCTTCGTGTCCGCCATATCGACCATTGCTGTCGATATCCATCATCTCTTGTTGCACTTCATGTATAACAGGGTAGGGCGAAGGTCCCATAGTGCCATTGTTTAAATAGATTTTTTGTGCCGAAAGTGGAAATTGCGCTCTAATCAATTTCCAGTAGTCTTCATTGATGGGGTGTTGATTAGACGGCATTGACGCTGCCTGAATTTCAGGTGTTGTTAAAGCAGTCCCAATACCAATTGCACCAACGCTTAATAGGCTGTTTTTAATGAAATCTCTTCTGTTTGTCATACGCAGGATTTTTAACAAACATAACTAAAAATATACAGAATCTTGAAGCCATTAAAATAAAAAATCCCGCCTAAGCGGGACTCTTTATTGTGATGAAAAATGATAGTGTTTTTAAATTAGTAAGCGTTGTTTTGTGGGTTGAAATCACTCCAAACATCTGACCAATCAGTGCTACCGAAAGCACCTTTGTAAGTTGTGTTGCTGAAACCTGATAATTTAGCATCGCTGAAAGCTGCACCTGTTTGTGAGATACCAGTAAAGCTAGCAAAATTTGGGTTTTTAGGGTAAGTGCCTGCTACACCAGCTACTGTGTTGTAACCCATAAACAATTCTGGGTTTACACCTGCATCAGCTAATGCCAATGAAGATAATGAAGTTGTGCCTTGCATAGGCGCAGTTTTAGTGAATACTACATTTGATTTAGTGGTCTTCCAGTAGTCGCCTACAGGAACACTTGCCGTTGAGCCGCTAACAAATGGGTTAGGGTTTTTCTTGTTGAAACCAGTTGAAACCAAGATATTGTTGTTTAAAACGCCTAATCCTGAAGTGTAATTTGTAACTGTAGCAGAACCGTCAAGGTTTAAACCAATAGGGAATCCAGTGATGATTGAATTAAAAATAGACAATTCAGTGTTTCTTCTTAAGTGCATTGCGTGTTGATAGTTGCCACTCAATGATTTGGTCGAGTCAAAGACAGGTCCTAAAATGGTTACGTTTGAAAATACAGCAGCAGTTTTAGGTGTAGCTGTTGAGCCAGTGGCATCGTTATCGCTTTCAAAACTGTTTGAACCTGATTGGTCCGCATTAAAAGGGTCTCTTACAGAAAGTGCAAATTGAACTTTACCAGAGAATCCAAAGTCAGTATCAAAGTCATCATCCCATGATGCCATAGCAATTAAATGTGAACAAGTAACTGTACCACCGAACCATTCAAAACCATCGTCGCCGCCATAAGTAACTTGAACATGGTCAACTGTTGTACCAGAACCAACTGCACCAAGTGTTAAACTGTTGGTTTCGTTGTTAGGTGTTAAGGCAATACCAGCGTATTCAATACGCACGTATTTTAATATACCTGAATTATCGTTATCGTTAGCTGAACTGTTGAATGTGCCATAGTTTACAGCTGGAGAAATGCCTTCAATAGCTGGGTTGTTTTGGTTGATATTGGCTTTACCTAATACCACGACACCACCCCAGTCACCTTGTTCTCTTTCGCCTGGATTTTGGTTGCTAGTAAATACGATTGGTTGTGTCGCTGTTCCTTCAGCAATCAATTTGCCACCTGGTTTAACCACCAAAGTGCCTTTGCTTGATTTTTGACCTACCAATACAGTACCTGCAGGGATACTTAATACAGCACCATCCGGAACAGTTACGATACCTTTGATTAAATACTTTTTGCTAGCATCAAGCGTTTGAGTGCTTAACTCACCAGATAATTCAACCAAGTTACTAGTTGGGATTGGATCTTCTTCGATTTTTTTTTCACAAGAGCTGAAAGCCAAAACTGCAGCTAAGGCAATCAGACTAATCTTTGATAAATTTGTTTTCATATGTATTGATAATAAATTGATGCTGCAAAACTCAGTTGGTCTTGTTAAGAGAGTATTAAGCCTTTTTTAAGATTGGATAATGCTTTGAGCTTTAGTATGAATTATTTGTTATTGATTGATGTTCTATTGTTAATAAAAGCCATTGATAGCATAACATTACTTGATTATTTTCGCGTCATGGAAATTCCAAATTGGATGGGGCGAACCCAATTGATGCTAGAGCAGGATCAGATCCATAAACTTATGCAAGCCAATGTATTGGTGGTTGGTTTAGGAGGTGTTGGTGGCATCTGTGCCGAAATGATTGTAAGAGCTGGAGTCGGAAAGATGACCATTGTAGATGCAGATACCATTGATCCGACTAACCGCAATAGACAAATCCCTGCATTAAAAAGCACTGAGCATCAACTCAAGGCTGAAGTGATGGCTCAAAGGTTGTTGGATATTAATCCGGACTTGCAATTAACGGTTCTGTGTGAATATATAAAAGGTAAAATGACTCAAGAAATGCTCGAGGCGCAACGCTACGATTTTGTATGTGATTGTATTGATACCTTATCACCTAAAGTGTTTTTTATTAAAGCTTGTTTAGACCGAAAATTACCAATTGTCAGTAGTATGGGGGCAGGAGGTAAAATTGATCCTTGTAGAATTCAAGTCCTAGATGTGTCAGATACATATAATTGTAATTTGGCCAAATACGTCAGAAAATATTTGTATCGATTAGGCATTAGAAAAGGCTTAACCTGTGTGTTCAGTTCGGAGCGTGCAGATAAATCTAAAATCATTACGACTGAAAAGGCATTTCCCAAAAAATCATTGATTGGTACCCTAAGCTATATGCCGGCTGTGTTTGGTATCACTTGTGCTAGTGTTGCCATAAGGCACATCATTGGCGCCAATTATCTTTCTGAATAAAGTTGTATATTTGACCTGCATGAGAGCATTGTTTCTAATTCTTTTATTGAGTGTTGTATTGCCTTATAATCTTAACGCTCAAACAAAAAAACCTGCGGTTAAAAAATCGCCTACAAGTGCTGCAGCAGTATCGCCTGCTGTAAAAGTCAAGCAATTGATGGAAACAGCTTATGCTCAATATAAAGCATCCAATGATCAAGCCTGTTTAAGTACCTTAAAACAAGTCCTTGCCATAGATCCAACACATCAAGAGGCGCTCATGTTAAAAGCCAATGTTCACATGTATGCAGCTGATTACTCGCAGATGTGGGATGCCTTAAATACCATCTTTAGATACTATCCGTCTCAAGCAGATGTGTATGCAAAATTTGCGGTTACGCATTTGAATTATCCGGATTTGTCAGACAGTATCAAACGCGTTTTATGCCGAAAAACCATTGTTTTAGCGCCTAAAAAATCTGATGGATATGCCAACCTTGGTATGGTGGCTTTAGCAGGAGGGTATTATCAAGATGCCTTGTCTTGTTTTGATGTTAGTATGGAAAAACAATGGTCAGATACCATGAGTCGTTTGTATTTGAATTTGTTTTATGCCCGCTGTTTGTATGGCATAGGAGATACCATGGCTGCCATTCAAAGGCTTGATGATCTCATCCCTAAAATCAATGGGAACGATAAATACACCGCCTTGTTTTTAAATACGAAATATAAATTAGAAACTGGCAATACTGACGTGGTGTCTGCTTTGGATACATTAAATGCGGTTGCCAACGATATGCCTGATGTTTGGGTCATCAATGCCCAATATTTGAAATTGTTGAATAAAACAGATTCAGCCTGTGCCATGGCTAAAAAGATTAGGTTGTTTGAAGGTGGCGAACAATTTGACCTATCGCCCTATTGCAATCAGATTCAAAAACAATTGCCATTAAATCCCATTAAGCACTTGATATATGGTAACGGCGATAAAACATTAGAGCTTAACTTTAAAACGTTTAATTATCCTAATGCCATTCAATTTAATTGGAGGCTAACAAATGCCGTTTCATCCATTGCACAGACATCGGGTGAAATCGGTTTGAGTAAAATGGCACTTGATTCGGCCATAGTGCTCATGACTCAATTGAATCCAGAGGCTAATATTGTTTTTGATCGTAATACGGTGTTTTGTATGAGTCAATATCAATACCAACAACTCAAGATACATGGGGCTGTTTTAATGGCCATTGATGGTGCTTCAATGTCAGTGTTTAGGCAAATAGGGCACCTGCAAATCGAGGTGTTTGATCAAAATGACAAAGAGATTTTGCTCGATTGCATTGGTTTGAGCGATGGCTTGAATACCTTGTATTATCTTGACGATGCAAGCAATCCATTGATTGTTAAATACGATATAGGTAACCAACACTATGTATTAACCAAATTTGAATAGGCAGAATGCAATCCTTGTATAATCGATATTGGAAGTATGCCAATGTGGTCATGAGGGCCATCGTTTTAAATGTGCTGTTATTTGTATTGATAGTATTGGTCAACTTCTTTGCTTATTTAATTTTACACATCAGATACCTGGCCAATGCTTGGGTTGAATTGCCATCTGATTGGCCGCTGCTTATAAGCCATCCTTGGACCATTATTACTTATCAGTTTGCTCACTTTGGGTTGTTCCACATGCTGTTTAATTTATTGGTATTGCATTTTGCAGGGGCGATCTTCTTAGATTTTTTTAAAGCCAAACAGTTTTGGGCCTTATACCTATTTGGAGGGGCATTGGGTGCGCTATGCTTTTTGTTGTTGACCCATAGTATACCCGATTTACAAACTGTGCATTCAAGTTTAGTGGGTGCCAGTGCTTCCATTATGGCTATTTTGTTTGCGGCCAGTGTTTATGCCCCCAACATTCAATTAAAATTGTTTGGACTAATAGAGGTTAAATTAAAATGGATTGCGGTCTTGTATTTACTCATTGATTTGATGGGGATTTTGGAAGCCAATGCCGGCGGTCATATTGCGCATTTAGGTGGTGCTATTGCAGGGGTTTTGTTTGCCCTTAATCAGAAGCATTTATGGCTGCATAGACCAAAGAAACCTGTCGTAAAAGCGCGTACAAATCATACAAGCAATCAGGCAGAAATCGACGCCATATTGGATAAAATATCAAAATTTGGATACGATCGTTTAAGTCAAGCAGAGAAAGACAAATTGTTTAAAGCCAGTCAAGAATAAGCCATGTTACAGTTTTTAAGACGCTTTGTTTTTGCCTTTAATATAGTGGCGGCTATATTATTAATAGGCGCTTATTTAGCTACGGTCATTGATCCGAAAGAAATGTGGTTGTTTGCTATCTTAGGTTTGGCTTACCCATTATTACTCTTGTTAAATGTGTTTTTTATATTGTTTTGGTTGTTTCAATTAAAGTGGCAAATTGCCTTAAGTCTGTTGACCATATTGTTTGGGTTTACTTATTTCAGACAAACATTTCAATGGCATACCCCAACCATTTCTCAAGAAAAATCTGATTTAAAAGTGCTGTCATACAATGCCGCATTGTTTGGCTATTTTCAGTCCAAATGGTATGTGCCAGAGCTAATAGAAACCCTTGAAACACTTGACGCCGATGTGGTATGTATTCAAGAAGTATTGAATTTTACCTACCAATCAGGTTCCACTATTGACAGTCTTAAATTGGGTAAGACCTATCCATATGCGGCATTTAAGCAATTAAAAGACGGTAGGAAAAAAGGCGTGTATGGCATGTTGATTCTATCCAAACACCCGATTATAAACTCAGAGATGGTCCATTTTGATGGCTTAACAGGCAACATGTGTTTTTAT
>JBEIKN010000103.1:0-6791 GCA_040379725.1 Flavobacteriales bacterium | reverse complement strand
GAGTAACTAAGCGAAGCGATCTCACGAACTGAACGGAACGCAGTGGAGTGATCTCATGAGCGTTAGCGAATACCGAAGGGAGTAACTAAGCGAAGCGATCTCACGAACTTAACGGAATGATCTCATGAGCGAAGCGAATACCGAAGGGAGTAACGGAGTAGTCTCACGAGCTTTAGCGAGTAACTAAGCGAAGCGATCTCACGAGCGCAGCGAGTAACTAACTGGTTGGTGAACTATATCACGACCTATGGGAGTAACTTAGCGCAGCGTTCTCAATCCTGAAAGGATTACAACACCAATCAGATGATAAAGATTTCTCTGAAATATTCTTACTTCATTTACAAGTATTTTCAAAAAACCAATCATTCGTGTTTGTTAAATCTATCTCTCTGAAAAACTACTGACTTATGGCATTTAGGTAGACCCCTAAAACTTGTCGATAAATTCAGTTTATAGGGCTTCTTTAAGGGCATTAAAAGCCTTAATATTGTTCAACGATTATGAACATCAAAGATTGTTTTAAATTCAGAGACATTAAAACCTATGGCAGCACAGAGTGGTTGGCCAATAACGCCAAGCGCTACCGTTCCGTTTTTGACGAACAAGAAGCGGCCTTTATTTACTGCGAATTTTCTTTTTTTAACAAAAAATACGACGACGCATCATGGGACATCAAATTGCATTTAAAGTGCCTCAATGATCAAGACGAAGAAATTTGCGACTTAAATTGCGACCGCACAATTGATAAACGGGATAACATTGTGTTTATCCGCGAAGGCTGGGGAGTAAAAACGCCCTCAACTTATTGGAAGTCCGGCAACTACCGATGGGAAGCCTATTTGAACGAAGAACTCATTGCCACAAAAAGCTTTTACATCGAAAGACAAGGATTGGTTAAAAATGGCATCAACCCCTATTTTAAAATTGACACCCTCAAATTGTATGAAGGCCCCGACGCCAATCTACAAGAAATAGATAGAAAATATTACATCGGATTCAACGCTTTAAGCACGCGCTACATTTGGATAGAATTCAATGCCAAAAACTTAACCAGAAAAAGTACAGACTGGGCCTGCGAACTCAGCTTTAACTTTAAGACAGCATCTGGCCATTTAAAAGGTGCTGCTACCAAACTCTTCTTCATTAAACCCGACGAAGACCAATTCAGCACCAGTGTTGGTTGGGGCAGCGACATGCTTGGCACTTGGGCCAGAGGTCGTTACTACATTGAAATCATCTTCATGGATGAACTCATCTCAAGTGTACCTTTTGAAGTTGGCGATGATTATGTTGATGCCATTGAAGAAGACTTCTTGCCATTGGTCCAATCAGGTTTTTATTTTGATGCGGACATGAGCCTCGAAGATGAAGAAGCCGAGCAACCCATTAACGATACCAAAGACTTTGTTCCTCCAGCTAAAGACTCCATTGACAATGTCATGAAAGACCTTGACGACATGATTGGCCTTGGTAGCATCAAAGACAAAGTAAGAGAATACAGCAACTACTTAAAATTCATAGCGCTGAGAAAAGAAAAAGGTGTGTCAGACAATGAACACATCAACCTTCACGCAGTATTTAAAGGCAACCCAGGCACGGGTAAAACAACCGTTGCCAGAATGTTAGGCAGAATTTATAAAGAATTGGGTTTACTCAAAAAAGGCCATGTTCACGAAGTAGACAGAGGCGACTTGGTAGCAGAATTTATTGGACAAACAGCGCCCAAAACCAAAGAAGCCATCAAAAAAGCCAAAGACGGCATTCTGTTTATTGACGAAGCCTACTCACTTGCTCGCAAAGACGATGACAGCAAAGACTTCGGAAAGGAAGCCATTGAAATCCTCTTAAAAGAACTCAGCGATGCTCAAGACATCGCCATCATAGTAGCTGGCTATCCTACGGAAATGAACACCTTCATGGAATCTAATCCAGGCTTAAAATCAAGGTTTAACATGACCTATGACTTCCCTGATTATTTACCTCAAGAGCTCATTAAAATAGCTGAATATGCTTGCGAAAAACGCGGTGTAAAACTTAGCCACGAAGCCAGCGAAAATCTATACAAACACCTTGTTGATGCCTACAGAGATCGCGACAAATTCTTTGGCAATGCAAGAATGGTCAACTCACTCATAGACGAATTCAAAATGAATTTGGGCTTAAGGGTGATGAAAACCAAAGACCCAAAACAACTCACTGTTGAATCGCTTAGTACCATTGAAAAAGCCGACATTGAAAAATCTTATTTAAAACTCAAAGGAGACGTAGCAGACATTCCTATTGACGAAGAACTGCTTAAAGAATCTGTTCAAAAACTTAAAAAACTAACAGGCTTAGCACAGGTTAAAGTAGACATAGACGAGCTCATTAAGTTGGTAAGATACTATAAAGAAACCGGCAAAAACCCTAGAGAAATATTCTCTCTACACTCCGTATTTACAGGCAATCCAGGAACTGGCAAAACCACAGTAGCCAGAATTTTAGCTCAAATCTACAAGGCACTTGGCATTCTTGAAAGAGGCCATTTAGTAGAATGTGATAGACAGTCTTTGGTTGGCGGATACATTGGCCAAACAGCCATCAAAACATCAGAGCTTATTGATAAATCAATGGGGGGTGTATTGTTTATTGACGAAGCCTATGCATTAACAGAAGGCGGCGGCAATGACTATGGGAAAGAAGCCGTTGAAACCTTGCTTAAACGTATGGAAGACCATAGAGGTAAATTCATCGTTATCGCAGCTGGCTACACTCAAAACATGGAGCGTTTCTTAGAAGCCAATCCAGGTTTGAAATCAAGATTTGACAGAACCTTTAAATTCGAAGACTTTAACCCAGAAGAACTTTTAGGCATCGCCATCCAACAATTAGCCGACCACAACATTAGTCCTGACGACGCGGCAAAAGGCCAACTAAAAGCTTATATTGAATACCTTTACAAAAAACGTGACAAGTATTTTGGCAACGGAAGAGCCGTCAGAAAAGTCATTGAAGAAGCTGTGCGCAATCAACACTTAAGACTCAGCGAAATGGCCAAAAGCAAACGCAGTGCAAAGGCCATAGGCACCCTCCTGCTCGAAGACGTCAAAGAATTTACACCAGACAACATCCCAACACAAAAAACTGGCATCGGCTTTAAATAATATGTTTTTCACAATACCCTCTGTTTTATCCTTAAGCATCCTCTCAGTATTACTTGTATTGATTGTCATTCAAGTGTATTTGCATTTCAAATACTATTGGCGCATCATCAATTACCAAGCGCCTCAAATTCAAGAGGCCGAATGGCCAAGCGTCAGCATAGTCATCTGTGCCCGCAGCGAATATCAAAATTTACAAGAATTGGTGCCGCAACTATTGCAACTGGATTACCCCAATTTTGAAATCATCTTGATCGATGACGCCTCTTGGGACGGTTCAACCGATTACATTGAACAATTACAAAAAACAGCCTCCAACATCAAAGGGGTCTTTATTACAGAAGACATCAAGAAAAACCATTTAGGTAAAAAACTAGCCTTATCATTAGGCATAAAAGCCGCCAAAAACGACATCATATTACTGACTGATGCGGATTGCAGACCAAACAGCAATCAATGGATCAAAGCCATGATGTATCCATATACTCAAAACGCCAACATTGAAGTTGTTTTAGGGTATTCGCCGTTTTTCAAACAATCAAAATTGGTCAACTTAGTTGCCCGTATGGAAAACATTTACACCGGACTTTCATACCTTGGTTTTGCCCTCAAACAAAATCCCTACATGGGCGTTGGTAGAAATCTAAGCTACAAACGCAGTTTGTTTTTTGCCCATAAAGGCTTTGCCAGTCATTTACACATTGCTTCAGGCGATGATGATTTGTTCATCAATCAAGTCAGCAACCAGCATAACACAGCTGTATGTATTCATGCGGATGGATTTGTATACACCTACGCTAAGAATAGTTTCTCTGAGTGGTTTAAACAAAAGAAACGACATATCGCAGCTGGCAAATACTACAAATCTCAGCATAAAAGAGCTTTAGCCTTTATGGCAGGTACCCATCATTTTATGTGGATTGCTATGGCATCAGCATTGGTATTTTCAGACTCAAGGCCCTATGCTTTAATATTGCTAGCGATTTACTGGCTATTCAAATGGCCTATCATGACCGCAGCCTTTAAAAAACTCCAACAAAGAGGCGCTGCTATTTGGACACCCATTTTTGATCTATTGTATTGGCCATATTGTATTTTCATAGCCTTGATGAGCTACTCTAAAAAACAAAAAACATGGTAGACTCAAGCATCATTCAAAGCTATTTCCCTCATTTAAGCCCAAAGCAAATCGAACAATTTGACCAATTGTATCCTTTGTATGCAGAATGGAATGAGAAAATCAATGTGATATCCAGAAAAGACATTGAAGAACTCTACATCAGACATGTATTACATGCCCTAACACTGGCCAAATGCATTGACTTCAAACCCATTAAAACCGTATTAGATATAGGCACAGGAGGAGGCTTTCCGGGCATTCCATTGGCCATACTTTTTCCTGAGATTGAATTCCATCTAGTGGATTCTATTGGCAAAAAAATCCAAGTCGTTCAGGCTGTAGCCGCTGCACTAGGCCTTGAGAATCTTAAGGCTGAGCAAGCAAGAGCAGAGAGCATAAAAGGCAAATATGATTTAATCACCTGTAGAGCAGTCACTCAATTGGTAGACTTTTATGGATGGATTGCCAAAAACCTAAAACCAGATTCAGAAGTCGCTTGCTTAAAAGGAGGTGATTTGTCGCAAGAAATTAAAACATTTAAAGCAGCCTACCACAAGCGTCAAGTCAAAACTTTTGATTTGGCAAAAATCATTGACCTTCCCTTTTTTGAAACCAAAAAGGTTTTAAGAATTACCCATTAATGGGTTTGTTCTGTTTGGGCAGTTGCTGCTGGTATATAAGTAGTATCTGGCGTCCATTTAGCGATGCCAATCATAATCATAAAACCAATCACATAGGCTAAGATCACATGCCAGCCATTTTTAACCCAAGCCCCAACAGATTTGGCTTGAGGAAACATATTAGACAAAGCAACCCCTGCAGAAGATCCAAACCAAATCATACTTCCGCCAAAACCCACGGCAAAAGCCAATACACCCCAATCGTAACCACCTTGTGTCAAGGCCAATTTGGTTAATGGGATATTATCAAACACTGCCGACACAAAACCCAAAGACATGGCAATTGGCCATGAAGCAGTTGGCAAAGCATCAACCGGCATCATACTAGCGGCAATTACTAAGCTCAATAAAAACACTGAGCCACCAATGGCATGCTTAGATTCTGACCATGGGGTCTTAGTGAATGAAGAAGCTAAAACAATAGCAATCCAGACACCTAAAGCCGGAAAATCAAAGAGAAAATTGGTTATTATAGTACCCAATAAAATCATAAGTACCGCCAACAAACGTTTGTAATCAACCTTTGCATTTAAAGCGGCATCTTTTGTAATGGGTTGAAATGCATGCTGCTGTTTAGCGGCAATAATTCCAAAAATAAACACCGCTGGCAAAGCAGCAACAAACGCTTTAAGCACCTCTGTAGCTGGCACTCCTGCAATCCATATCATGGTGGTAGTGGTATCGCCTAATACTGAACCTGAACCGCCGGCATTACTAGCCGCAACAATAGCAGCCAAATAGCCAATATGCACTTTCCCTCTAAAGACAGTGGCGGCAATGGTACCGCCAATCATAGCCGCAGCAATATTGTCAAGGAAAGAAGAAATCACTGCAATTAAAACCAACAACACAAATCCGCCAACCCATCCATCAGGTAGGTATTTTGGCAAAATCTGTGGGATACCGCTTTCCTCGAAATGCTTGGCCAAAATAGCAAAGCCCAATAAAAGTCCAATCAAATTTAAAATGATGGCCCACTCGCCTTGACGCATATCTTTATGAATCAATTGATCCATAAACCCATTACTGCCAAAAAAGTGTTCGCCTATATTAAACCCTTTTGCGACGAATAACTCCCATATAAGGATGACTGCTAAGCCAGTCAATGCCACTTGCATGGTATGGTTATGAAAAATGGCTACGGCGATTAAAGTCAAAGCAAATAAAATAAACTCCATTCGGATAGGTCCAACGGAAGGACCATCAGTGTGACCATGCGCCATAGCCATAAATGGCAAAACAAACACCATAGCCAACAAAGCAATTTTCTTAAACATATAAAAATTATTTGAAACGAAATTACAGCAAACGCCTAAAACCCATAAACAGAATTACCCACAATTATTTGCGTTTGTACAAAGGCACTGTACTACAAGGTTCCCCGAACATCAAAGACTGCACTATTGGCGTTAACCTATTGGTCAAATACACATAGGCACTTACCGGAACTGGCACGTGACTACAACCTTTTACCACGACTTTTTGATCCGCATACATAGACAAATCCATGGCATCAATTTGTTTTACATACCAAAGGTCCTCTAGGTCAGACAAATCTCCAAACACCAACAATTTTGCAACCCCACTTAATTTGTTGGCCAATAGCATATAGGCCCAGGTTGGAACGATGGCGTCATTTGAACAACCAATGGCCACTAATTTCCCTTGGTATTGATTCCAATCGTGTTGCTTGATATAATCTCTGAAGTCTTTTTCTTTTAACATCAAACCCATAAACAACTGTTCTTTGATGTCAATAAAACAACGTTCATCAGCACCATAGAGCTGTTCTAAATCTAACTGAACCAAACCACTTTGATCAACTTTATTGATGATGTCTTGCATACTATG
>JBEIKN010000102.1:0-6797 GCA_040379725.1 Flavobacteriales bacterium | reverse complement strand
AGTTTTTACAACGATGTCTGCCCAAGTTTGTGATGGTCAGCAAATGGATATGAACTTACCCAAACAATCTCATATCAGCGAATCTGAGTACTTACAAATGATTCAACTTAAAACAGCTGTGTTGCCTGCTGCAGCCCTTAAAATGGGCGCAATTGCTGCAGGTGCTTCAACGGCTGTGGCAGATGCGTTTTACGAGTTTGGGCTCAATCTGGGCATGGCTTTTCAGTTGCAAGATGATTATTTAGATGCTTTTGGAAGTGCCGAAGATATTGGCAAACAAGCTGGTGGAGATATTATTGAGAACAAACGCACTATTTTGTTGATTCATGCTTTACAGACCTTGAAAGGGTCATCACTTGAAGCGTTAATGAATCACTTGGAAACAATTGATAATGCTCATTTAGACAAGGTAGAAGCTGTCAGGCGATTGATGAAGCAGGCCCAAAGTGATGCTCATTTGTTGCAACTAAAACAAGCATATGAACACAATGCCCAACACTTTTTAAATCAAGCTTGTCCAGGTTTAGATAAGCAAACGGGTTTATTACAATTATTTGAAGGATTAAAAACACGACTTTATTGATATGACTTCACAAGCACCTATTGTTGAAAAATGCATTAAGATTGGAAAAATTGAAGGATACAGCTATCTGGCGCTCTTGGGCATTGCTATGCCATTAAAACATTTCATGGATATGCCACTTGCTGTTAAGGTATGTGGGTCTATTCATGGGTTTTTATTTGTATGGTTTTGCCTATTGTTATTAAACGCATTGATTCAAAAACACCTTAGTTTTAAACAATGTGCGATGAGTTTTTTATTGTCTTTATTGCCCTTTGGAACCTTCTTTTTAAGAAAGGTTTGCGCATAAAAAAAAGCTTACAATTTGTAAGCTTTTTAATTTTCTGTTTTTTTGGGGATTAGTGGTGGTGACCGCCTTCGCCATGAACATGGCCATGTTCTAATTCTTCTTGAGTCGCCTCTCTCACAGAGACAATTTCACCTTTAAAGTTAAGATCCTCGTCAGCTAATGGATGATTGAAATCCATTTCAACGGTCTCGTCACCAATACTCAAAATAATACCATTCATTGGTTGGCCATTTTGGTCTTGCATAGGCACCATTCTGCCAACTTGTAAAATATCTTCAGGGACATTAGGTCCTGCAAATACGGCTTTTGGAATGCTAACGATGAACTCGTCGCTGCCAAGGCCATAGGCATTTTCAGCAGTGATGTCAAATTGAAAGGCATCGCCTGCTTTTAAGTTGACTAAATGAGCATCAAAATGAGGAAGGGTCATGCCCACACCATGTATAAAGACAAATGGACTGTCTTTTTCTGCAGTGTCAACCACCTCTCCGTTTTTTAAAGTTAGGGTATACGTTAACGACACCACTTTGTTTTTTTCTACTTGCATAATTGTTTATTGATTGATTGTTGTTTTTAGTTTATTAGATAGCCAATGCTGATCAAACGTTTGAATAAAATCCTCTTCAAAGGCTTTTAAAGTACTGACTTGTAAATTGAATGTTTGAGTGTCGGCTTGTATTTCCGCATTGTCATACAGTGTTTGCAATGCATTGAATGGGTGGGTTACGACTTGCTGCTTAATTAAAAAGGGGATGGCTAAGCGATTGAAAAAATCCAATCCATGCGCCTTTTCCAATGTTTGTATAAAGGCAACACTTTTATCTATGCTACAACCACTGGCTTTGGTTTTGGTTTCATCTACAATCAATATAATAAAATGATTGTATAACAGTCTATAATTAGCTGTCAAAAGCATGTCATGGGCCGTCCAAGTGCTACAAAAGTTTTGGCATGCTATTGCAATGTCTGATGCTGTTGACTGGTCAAATGCTTTTTCGGAAAAATAGATCCAAATTTTTGATTCTGGCGACATAAGTTTATTGGTGAAGTAAAGCAATGATCTTGTCGATTTCGCCAATCATTTCATTGATTTTAAATTTTAAGTCGCGGTTATTAGTTGGCTCATCAGATTGAACACCTTCAGCAATTCTTTTGGTTTTAAGCTTTTGCTCGAGTTGTTTTATGGTTGTGTTTTGAATGTCAATCAGGCGTTTTAATCGTTCTACATCTTTATTGCGCTGTTGCAATTCAGACTGCAATTGAGTTTGTTCTTGCTGCAAAGTCAACACTTTGGCTTTGATGGCTTGAATTCTGTAAACGATTTGTTCCATTATTTTCTGATGATGGCTTTAAGTTGTGTCTCAAATTGAGCAATCAATGCCTGCATAATCGGATCAATGTCAGCATCGGTCATGGTTTTGTTGGCATCGTATAATTCAAAAGCTATGCTAATGGCTTTTTGATTGGCCTCCAAAGGTTTACCTTGATATACATCGAATACATTCCACGATACAATATGCGAATTGTTTAGTGATTTGATGATTTGTTCAATGGCTTTAAATGGGGTGGATTGCTCAAGTACAAGACTCAAGTCACGTCTTACCATTGGGAATTGTGGGATGTCTTTTAATGTAAAGGCTTCCTTTTGTATCAGTTTTGTCCAATCCATTAGCAAGTAATACACTTGGTCCTTAATGCCAAATTGTTTCAATAGATCAGCCTCAACTTGATGGCATTCAATGGTAAATTGAGGGTGCTTAAAAGCGGACTTCAATTTATTGGCAATAGATAACAGATAGTATTGGTCAACTGCTTTGTTCGTGATTTCCCAACTTTCATTGTATTGATTGCCAGAAGCTATGATGATCAATTGATCTTGTTCTGAAAAGCCTTTTGGATGGGTTTTGTAAATTCTTCCAAATTCAAAAAAGCGGGTGTTGTTTTGTTTTCGGTTTTTATTGTAAGCAACTGACGATAAGGCGCCCATAAGCATATTGCCTCTCATCACATCCATTTCTGAACTAAGCGGATTGCTCAGCTCCACCAAAGGCATATCATTGTAGTAGGATTTTGCACTCAATGAATTGTTCATGATTTCTCTGAAACCATTAGCCAATAGTAATTGTGTTATACGTTGTTCGGTTTGACGCAATTTGCTTTTATGGGTATAGTTTAAAGCAATTTGCATATGCTGTTGTAAGGGCACTTGATCAAAGCCATACATTCGGATCAATTCTTCAATAACATCAATTTCTCTGGTGACATCACTTTTAAAAGGGGGTACTTCTAATTGAAATTTTCCTTCTGATTTAGAGCGGATGATAATGCCCAATCCTAATAAAATGCTTTCGATGTCTGTTTCAGGCATATCTATGCCTAAAACACTTTTAATGCGTTCAGTTCTTAATGTAATTTCAATATTTTGGATAGGGGTAGGGTAAATATCATAGACCATGCTTCCAACTGTTGCGCCCGCGCAATCACTAAGCAATTCAACTGCTCCCTCGAGTGCTTTTATGCACATATTGGGGTCAGTTCCTCTCTCAAATCTAAAACTAGAATCTGTGCTAATGCCATGTTGTTTTGCCGCTTTTCTGATCACATCAGCCGAAAAGTATGCACTTTCAATAAAGATACTTGTGCTGTCATTTTGAACGCCAGAATCAAGGCCACCGTATACACCTGCCATGCACATAGCTTGCTCGGCGTTGTATATCATGAGTTCTTGTCCATTCAATTGACGTGAAACCCCATCAAGGGTTTTGAACGATTCGTTTTGACTCCTTTTAATTTGAATGGTATTGCCAACGGCTCTCATATCAAATGCATGCAAGGGTTGACCTAGTTCGTGTAATACAAAATTAGTGACGTCAACTACATTGTTGATCGGTTTTAATCCGATACTATTAAGCCTTTGTTTGAGCCATTCAGGACTGTCTTTAACTTGTATGTTTTCTAAGACCACACCGGAATAGCGTTTGCAGGCTTGTTCATCAATAACAGAAATATTGATGGGATTGTTAGTGTTTGTTGGAATGGTTTTGTAGCTTGGAATGACAAGCGGTTCTTTGATTAAAGTGGCAAGTTCTCTCGCTACACCCCAATGTGATGCGGCATCGCCTCTGTTAGCCGTTAATCCAATTTCGAAAACCACATCTGATTGAACCGGAAAGAATTGTGTTAGAGGGGTTCCAATTACACTTTCAGTTGGTAATATCAATAATCCATCATGACTGTCCCCAAGGCCTATTTCATCTTCAGCGCAGAGCATGCCTTCGCTCTGTTCACCTCTGATTTTGGCTTTTGTGATGGTAAAGGCTTCTCCATTGATTGGATGCACACTTGTGCCAACAGGTGCCACAATTACTTTCAGTCCAGCGGCAACATTGGGCGCTCCACAAACAATTTTTAAGGCCTCAGATTGACCAATGTTAACGCTGGTTATTTTAAGCTTATCAGCATTGGGATGTTGTTCGCAGGTTAAAACCTCGCCAACAACTAAACCTCTAAGTCCTCCTTTTATGGAATCTACATATTCAAAATGCTCAATTTCTAGTCCTGATCCGGTTAACAAGCGTTCAATCTCTTCTGGAGAAACGCTCAAAGGAATCAAGGATTTAAGCCAATTCAGTGATACTTTCATTCAGATGGCGAAGATACTTAAAAAAATCAGTTTAATGAAAAGATGATGAAGGATTGTTTAATTGTATTAATATGAGAGACTTAACTTTAAAAAACTGATAAAAATCCGTTGTTTTCAATGGAATAAAATAAGACATTTGCCAGTATGAAATCGTTGGTATTTGGTCTAGGACTTTTTGTTTTACTGTTATTGTCTTCATTTTTTAAGGCCAAACAGACCAATGATGACATTATTGCTAACTATACCGAAGTGGAATTAGGTAGAACTTTGTTTTTTGACCCAATTTTATCTGCCGATTCAAGCATCAGTTGTAGTAGTTGTCACAAACCAGCTTTTGCATTTGCAGACACAGTTGCTTTAAGTTTGGGTGTTTCAAAACGCATAGGATTAAGAAATGTTCCATCCATAATGAACCTTGATCCTAATGCTTCAATGTTTTATGATGGACGGGCAAATGGTTTGCAAGATCAAGTGCATTTCCCAATCCAGGACACCAATGAAATGCATTTACTAATGGGGCATTTAATTGATCGTTTAAACAGGTCATCTAAATACATTGATTGGTTTGAAGCTGTCTACCACTCAAAGCCTTCTTCTGTTTTGCTGTCTAAAGCCATTGCCTCCTTCGAACAAACCCTTCAGAGCTCAAATACCAATTTTGATCGCTACATGTCGGGCGATGAACAAGCCCTTGATGCATCTGCTAAGAGAGGCCGCAAATTGTTTTTAGGCAATAAAGCCAAATGTTTTGATTGTCATTTTGGCCCTGATTTTACGGGCAATGAATTTAAGAACATTGGTCTTTATGACGAAAAAACTTGGCTTGATAAAGGTCGATATAATGTCAGTAAGCAGGCAAAAGACCTCGGGGCATTCAAGGTGCCTGGCCTAAGAAACGTGGCTGTGACAGGACCATACATGCACAACGGTCAATTCAAAACCCTCGAAGAAGTTGTTGCGTATTATGCGAATCCCTATGCAGTGGTTAAGCAGCCAATCAATATGGATGTTAGCCTTTTAAAACCGAGTAAGTTATCAAAACAAGAACAAAAGGATTTGGTGGCTTTTATGAAATCCTTAACCGATAAAGCGTTTTTGCCATCTTTGCCACAAAAGCATTAATTTTGTTGTTAATGACCATTGTTAAAGACCTTTCAAATGCCATTGAGGCTATAGCGCCATTAAACTACCAGGAGGCTTATGATAATTCAGGGTTGCTGATTGGTAGTCCAAATCAAATTGTTACTGGTGTGATGTTGAGCCTTGATGTTACAGAGGCTATTGTAGCAGAAGCCATAGCGCACAATTGCAATGTCATTGTAGCACATCACCCGCTCATTTTTAAGGGACTAAAATCACTAACCTATAAAAACTGGGTAGAAAGAACGGTTGCGCTTTTGATCAAACACGATATCGCCTTGTATGTGGCTCATACCAATCTCGATAATGTTTTGCATAAAGGGGTCAATGCTAAATTTGCCGAGAAGTTAGGTCTTGAAAACCTTCAAATATTAGAGGCTAAAACAGACATACTCAGTAAACTTATTGTCTATGCCCCAATTTCACATGCGGCTCAAATTAAATCGGCCATGTTTGCTGCCGGTGCTGGGCAAATTGGTTTGTATTCGGAGTGTAGTTTTAGTTCTATGGGGCAAGGTAGTTTTAAAGCGGCTACAGGTGCCCAACCATTTATTGGTACTATTGGTTCAAGGGAAGAGGTCGAAGAATTAAAAATTGAAGCCATTGTGCCAACTTATTTGACTCAAAAGGTTATAGCCTCAGTGGCTGAAGTTCATCCATACGAAACTATGGCCTACGATTGTATTGCGCTAAATGTTGAGCACAAAGGAGTAGGGGCTGGTGCTATTGGTGTATTGCCTGAAGCTATGACGACTCAAGATTTCCTTAAATACATTAAATCTAATTTGCCGATTAAGCTCATCAAACACAATGGGCATGATGGTATGATTAGAAAAGTGGCTTTGTGTGGTGGCTCTGGTGCTTTCTTATTGAAAAAAGCCATGCAAATGGGGGCTGATGCCTATGTAACGGCTGATCTCAAATACCATGAGTTTTTTGATGCTGAGGGCTTATTGTTTTGCGATATTGGTCATTATGAGTCAGAAATTTCGACTTTGGAACTATTTTATGCGGAAATTTCAGATAAATTCGCTAATATTGCGGTCCGTTTTTGTAAAACAAACACCAATCCTATCCAATATTATTTTTAAAACATGGTAGATTTATCAATAGAAAAAAAGCTGAAAGCCATCTGGGAACTT
>JBEIKN010000101.1:0-6884 GCA_040379725.1 Flavobacteriales bacterium | reverse complement strand
GGCACATCCTAATTCAATTTTTTTAATCAGTGCTTCATCAATATTCACAGTAAAATTTTCATTGTTGCGATTGACACCAGAAGCAGAGCCTGTCACTTCAAACTGATCGCCCAAAATACCCGGGCCATTATCAAGTGTTTTGGTCACTACTCTAGAACTCTGCCATGTAACGGTCCCCCTATCGTTCACTGCTTTTGCATTGACCACATCAATTAGAGAACTGCTTTGAGTCAATCTGGTCAACTTTAACGTTCCGGTGATACGGGTTAAATTAACCCCATCGTTACCAGCATAGTAGTTATCAGAGTCATTAGCTGCTATTGTCAGTATAGCACTATCCAGAGCATAACGTTTGCTTAAAGTTAAATGCAATTTACCAGATCTGAATCGACCATCTTGACAAAACATTGCTTTGGGTGAAGAAGTTCTCAATGGGCCAAAATCAATGACACACTCTACGCCATCACCATCAGTAAAGCTGCTATCAGAAAAGCTTAGTACAGCGCCACTGGGTAAAATGGTTGAACCCGCTCTTGTGCGACGGTCATTACTCGAAACATCATCGCCCAAATCATACAATGAAGTGAATTCATTTTCGATGGTTGAATTGTCTTCGGCAGACACAATGGTGTCAAGCAATTCTTGTTTGTTTTTTTTACAGCCATTCAAAAGAACGCTGATTAAAGTGAGCGATACGCTCAACAATAATAGATGATTTTTTAGTTTCATAAACTGAATTGTATTTCTTCTATACTTTTTAAAATTATACTTACTATATCTTGAATTTGTTCTTTTGAGATGATTAATGGAGGTGCTAATCGTATTTTATTTTCAGCATATAAAAACCAATCAATCAATAAGCCATTGCTCACACATTGGTCTATTACTTTTCTACAGAATACTGCATCCTCAAAATGCAAGGACAACATCAAACCAAGGCCGTCTATTCTGACAATTTTGGGATGCTTTAATAAACGCTTGAACAACAGAGATTTTTCTTCTACTTGCTCTATGAGTAGCTCTGATTGTATGACATCAATACATGCTAATGCCGCCGCACAGCTCAGAGGGTGACCGCCAAATGTGGTGATATGCCCTAAAACAGGATCATTTTTAAAACAGTCCATGATGTCATTCGAAGCGATGAATGCCCCTAATGGCAAACCACCGCCAAAACTTTTAGCCAAAACCAAAACATCAGGTACTACCCCATACGTTTGGAAAGCAAACCATTCACCAGTCCTGCCGTAAGCCGTTTGAATCTCATCAAACACCAATAAAGCGCCTGTTTCATTACAGCGTTTACGAATGGCATTCAAATACTCTGAACTACATGGGACATAGCCTTTCTCGCCCATAACGGGTTCTATAAAGACTGCTGCAGTTTCTGTTGTAATCAATGCATCAATTTGATCCAATTGATTTTGCTCTATAAAATCTATCCCTGGCAATAAGGGTGAAAATGCTTGACTGAAGTAAGCATCGCTCATTAAACTCAAGGCACCTTGTGTTGATCCATGATAAGCTAGTTTCTGAGCCACAAAACGCGAGCGTTTCGTATAGCGTTTGGCCAACTTCATACTCCCTTCTATTGCTTCACTACCAGAATTAACCAAATAAACCGATTGTAAATTCTCAGGCAATAGCGCCGTTAAACGTTTGGCTAGGGCTACTTGAGTATCTTGAATCAATTCGCCATAGACCATCAAATGCAAATGTTTGTTAAGTTGATTTTGAACAGCCTCAATGATTTTAGGATGTCCATGACCGAGGGCACTCACTGATATGCCAGAGATACAATCAATATAAGTTTGATCTTCAGCATACATATACACACCCTCAGCCTTTTGAATGGCTATGCCCAATGGATGATCAGAAGTTTGCGCCACATGCCTGTAAAAGTCAATGTGTAAAGGGCGTTTGCTCATACTACAAAAATAAAAAAAAATCCCCTCGCAATGCAAGGGGATTTAGAGTTAATAGTTTCGAGTAAAATTATTTTACTTTGCTTGATAAGTCAGCACCTGCTTTGAATTTAACAACTTTCTTAGCAGCGATTTTGATTTCTTTACCAGTTCTTGGGTTACGACCGGTTCTAGCAGCTCTCTTAGTTACAGAGAAAGTACCGAAACCTACTAGGATCAATTTGTCACCTTTTTTCAATGCACCTGTAGTAGCAGTGATGAAAGAGTTCAAAGCTGCTTGAGCTTGAGACTTAGTTACTTTGGCATCATTAGCCATTTTGCTGATTAGATCTGATTTGTTCATAATTTAAAATAATTAAAATGTTTGTTTGGTTTTTATAATCTTGAGGTCAAAAGTATTTCAAAGTTTAATAAAATCAAGCGGTGGCACTCAGTTTTTTGAAAAAAATATTCACACACAATTCACAATTGCTCAGTTTTTGAGCTTAGACAGTTTCATAACCCTTTGAATTACAGGTGTTAGCGAATTATTGTGCAAGGTTTTAACCGGCACAAAAATATCTGCTTTTTTGTAAAAATTTTTTCTAAACCCATAGATTTCACTCAGTTTTCGGGCTATTTCTAGCTCATTTAGGCCCATAAAAAGCGGTCTTCGGGTGATGTTTTGCGCAATTCTTTTAGCAATCAGCTGTAAATCTGTATCAATCCACACCACAATGCCATGGTTTTTCATCCAAAGAATTTGGTTGTTATGAACAGGCGTTCCGCCTCCAGTCGATACCACGGCGTGAGGCATTGATGCTGTCGCAAATAAAACTTCTGACTCCATTGATCTGAATATTGCCTCGCCATTTTGTTCAATTAATTGTTTGACGCTTAATCGGGTTTGTCTTTCTAGTTGTTCGTCAGTATCTATAAAAGGTAAAGACATAGCCCTAGACAACATTTTTCCAAAATGAGTTTTTCCGGTGCCTGGCATACCTATTATATATATACGCATTAGTGTTTTCTTACCCTTGGGTCCAACATACCATATAAAACATCGACCACACTATTCACCACTATAAATATGCAAGCGATTAAAAGAACAGCTCCCATAACTACCGGCAAATCACTTTGCTGCAAGGCATCGATACAAACCTTGCCCAATCCTTTCCAAGCAAAAATGTATTCTATAAAAAAGGCCCCGGCCAATAAACTTGCAAACCAACCACTTGCGGCTGTAACTACCGGATTAATGGCATTACGTAAACCATGTCGCCATACTACCTGAAATTCTGACAAGCCTTTTGATCGCGCTGTTCTGATATAATCTTGTTGCATGACCTCTATTAAATTACTGCGCGTTAACTGAAGTATAATAGATAGTGGTCTTATTCCTAGTGCAATTGATGGCAAAATGATATGACTCAAGGCCAGATGCTTTTCGCCAGTAATGGCATCTAATTCATATAAGCTTCCTGTCATAGGTAGTCCTGTGTAGGCATGCCAAACAAAACCAAACAACCAAGCAATGATGACGGCAATAAAAAACGAAGGCAATGAAACACCAATAGTTGCTAGAGCTAAATTGATGCGATCAATCCACTGTCCGGGATACAAAGCCGAAACCACACCCATAGCAATGCCTAACAACAATGCTATACCCATCGAAAAAAAAGCCAACACAATGGAGCCAATAAATGCTTCCGACAATAATTCAGAAACAGATCGCTTACTCTGATAACTGTTTCTTAAGTATGGTGTTTTAAGCATTATGGTTGAAGCCCCCACTGACAATTTCCAACCACTGTATTGTGGCTTTATTTGATCGCTGATAATCAGCGGTGACAGATCTTTTAAATACAAAATCAGCTGTTCTGATTTAGGCAAATCCAAACCCATGTCTTTGCGCATGGCTTCTTTCGTAGCAGCATCTGCTCTTTGGCCTGCCGTGATTTCATCGGCAGAAGGGAACAACATGAACAAAGTAAAAATCAACAGCACCACACCCATTAAAACAGAGAAGGCACTTAATAATTTTATACTTAAGTAACGGATCATGGACGTCCCATCAAATGTTTTAATTTTTGGATACTTGGCACACTTCTACAACTCCATTTATCTATGATCACGCCATTGTGCCAAAACATAACACCAGGGTTAGATCTGACCATTGTTTTAAGCAGGGTTTCATCTGCATTATTGAATTTAAATGGCAATTGATGTTCATTCACAAACGCATCGGCCATTTCAATCGGTGATGCTGTAACGGCATACACCGCAATGCCTGACTTCAATGCTTCTTTACTCATCGCTTGAATGGCTTCCCAAGCCCCTGCATGAGATTTTTCTAAATGGGTGACTACAATTAAAACCGCATAACGCTTGCCATTTAGCAAAGAATCTTTCAATTGCACATCGTTGTCTGGCCTCTGTATGAATTCAAAGTCATGAATTTTTGATTTCCAAGCAGGAATGATCACCTTGTCTACTCTGTCAACGTAGGTCCATGAACTATCAGGCATATTAGGATACACAAACGAATCCACTTGATTGTTCTTTTTATAAACAAACACCATAACCGTTGAATCCTTAATCCGCTCACCTTTTGGCACCTCCATGAGTTGTTTAACGTTGTTGCCCATTTTATACGGTAAAAAATCCCAAGCTGGCAAGAACATATTACAATAGATCGTAAATACAGTAGAAGACAAAGTGGCCACAATCATGGCATTGATACTAAACAGTGGCGAGAACAATGGCACAATTTGTTTGTGCTTAACAACTATGATGATGATGAAGAACAATAAGACTAAATCTTTATAAAACGAATGCCAAGGCTTTAGTTTGATGAAATCACCGAAGCAACCACAATCCGTTACTTTATTGAAATAAGCACTGTACCAGGTCAAAAATGTAAAGAAGACAATAACCCCTAACAATGAATAACTCGTCCATTTAGATTGCCAGCCTATGAGAAGCGCAAAACCTAACACCACTTCAAGCACACACATGAAAATGGACAATGACAAGGCATATGGCTTTAAACCTCTAAAAAAGCCTACCCAAAAAACATCCTGATTAACCATGTCGTATACTGCAACTTGTTCTGAAAATTCATGCTTGCTTTGATCGGTCAGAATGAAAGACCAATGTTTATTGAGACCTTTCTTATCTGTTCGGAAAGCGAGCGTTGAACTCATGTCAATGGATACCTCGGGTAAATCAGCAGCTGAATCTAAAACAACTCCCTTTTCAAGCGGGTAAAACATATTGAACAAGACGGTTCCGTTTTTAATAACAAAAATTTCAGATCCATAAGATGAATCGACATCGCCTTCGAATAATTCCATTCTTGGGGCAGATTGATTCACCTCTATGTTGACAAAACTATCTCGGCTATTGAATGTGTTTTCAAACAATTCTTCGCTGCCGAAATTATCGGTTACTTTTAAGCGCAAGGTGTCTTGAGGAGATTGAACACTCGAAGCAAACACATCAAAGTACTCATTGAATTTAATGCCTGTTCCTTTTGGATCATTACTTTTAATGACACCTGAAAAAATAAACAGTGAGCCGACCAGTATCCTTGAAATGTTGGTTAAAAGTTTCATTGCGTTATGATGGGTTTTGGTGTAAAGTGATTAAAGCAAAAATGGCGTAGTTCATCATATCTTGGTAATTGGCATCAATACCTTCGCTTACAATGGTTGCCCCGGCATTGTCTTCTATTTGTTTGGTGCGATTGATTTTCATTAAAATCAAATCAGTAAAACTACTGATGCGCATCTCTCTCCCGGCTGCCCCATAATCATGGTTCTTTTTAATCATGAGTGCTTTGGTAGCATGCAATTCGTGGTCGTACAAATCCATGATTTCCTGTACGGTTTTGGTTTCGGTTTGACCATAGTACTTAAGCTGCATCAATCCGATAATGGCATAATTGTAGATGCCTATAAACTCATCCTCAACGCCTTCTCCAACTTTGGTTTCGCCTTTTTCTTCGAGGCTGCGAATTCTGAGCGCCTTAATCATGATTTGATCCGTGACACTCTTTGGCCTGAGTATGCGCCATGAATCGCCATAATCGGTGTTTTTTTTCTCAAACAGATCTCTGCACTGCTGAATTTCTTGATTGTATTGTTGAAGCGTTATTTCCACGATTAGCCGTTAATGTTTACATTTGCAAATATATCCAATGTTGTCAGAATACAAACCCCTTTCAATTAAAATAAACCACAATCTACACACCATAGATCAGCCATGGTTAATGGGGATTGTGAACACAGGCTTGGATTCATTTTATGATGGTGGCAAATACCATACCATTGATAAAGCCCTTCAGTTATGCGACATCCATTTGACACAAGGCGCTCAAATCATTGATATTGGCGGACAATCCAGCAAACCTGGTATTGAGTTCATGAGCCCTGAGGCTGAAATTCAAGCCACAGCCCCCATCATTGCTGCCATAAAAAAACGCTTTCCCAATACGCTTTTAAGCATAGACACCTTTCGTGCTGAAGTCGCACATGCGGCTATTGAGTCTGGTGTAGATATGATCAATGACATCAGCGCCGGCGATGATGATCCTGCAATGTTGGCACTTGTTGCGAAACATCAAATGGCCTATATTGCTATGCATAAAAAAGGCATCCCCAAAACCATGCAATTACATGCGCATTACGAAGATGTTAGCCAAGAAGTCTTTAATTATTTTGAAGAAAAATCTCAGATCTTTAAGTCAATGGGCATAGACCAATTCATTATTGATCCAGGATTTGGATTTGGCAAAACCCTTGAGCACAATTATGAGTTGCTTAAACATTGGCCCAAATTAATGTCCTTTAATGTCCCTGTTTTAATTGGATTGTCTAGAAAAAGCATGGTTTACAAACTCTTAAACACAGATGCTGAACATGCCCTGAATGGCAGCACAGCATTACACACATTTGCGCTGCTTCAAGGTGCACATAT
>JBEIKN010000100.1:0-7086 GCA_040379725.1 Flavobacteriales bacterium | reverse complement strand
CATTGAAACAGAGGTTTTAGGGTCAGCCAAGTTAAAACCACTGTATAGTTTTTTGGCATCATCTAAGCAACAAATACTAACACCTGAATTCCCAATTTTGCCATAAATATCAGGTCTGTGATTGGGGTCATTGCCATATAAGGTTACACTATCAAAAGCCGTTGACAAACGTTTGGCTGGCATCCCTAAACTCACATAATGAAATCGTCTGTTGGTGCGCTCTGGGCCACCTTCGCCAGCAAACATTCTGGTAGGGTCTTCGCCCTCGCGTTTAAACGGATAAATGCCGGCAGTATAGGGAAACTCACCAGGAATATTCTCTTGTAGTTGCCATCTTAAACGATCGCCCCAAGCTTTGAAACTTGGTAAAGTGACTTTAGGTATGGCAGTATGGCTCAAACTCTCGGTATGCGTTTTAATGCGGATTTCTTTATCACGCACTTTAAAGACATAATCTTCGTTTTTGTATTTCTCAACCAGTTGATCCCATTGTTGAATGAGGTCTTTGTTTTCTGGGCTGAGTTTGCGTTCTAATTTAAGAATTTCATCTTCAATGGCCTGTACCAAATTTGTGTTAGACATAATGGATTAAATGGCTTCTAATGCTGCAAAAATAAGGATTAATTGTGAACTATAACGTATGTATAAACAAGAATGCCCTTCTGCTTTGAAGCATCGAAGGGCATACGTTTTAAATAACTATTGAATTAAAAGATTAACCGTTTAATGCAGCAGCTCCACCCACGATCTCAGAGATTTCGTTGGTAATGGCAGCCTGACGGCCTCTGTTATAAACCAATTTCAATTGCTTTAAGATCTCACCAGCATTGTCAGTTGCTTTGTCCATTGAGATCATTCTTGCGCCGTGTTCACTGGCAAATGAATCCAATAAACATCTGTACAATTGCGTTTTGATGGTTCTAGGAATTAATTCTTCGAGAATCTCTACTTTATTTGGTTCAAAGATGTAATCGTTGTTGTTGCTATTTTTTGATGATGTCGACATAGTTATCGGTAACATCACATCGTTACAAACAATTTGAGTAGCCGCATTTTTGAATTGGTTGTAAACCACTTCAACACAGTTGTATTTACCGCTCAAAAATTGTTCTAAAAGATAGTCGCCTAAAGCAAAACCGTTTTCAGCATTTAACTGAGTAAACAAGTTCATGTATTCAGTATTGCAGGCTACATTGGTTTTCTTAAAGAATTCGTATGCTTTTTTGCCTACAAATAATAATTCAACTTGATTCTTAGCGACTTGTTCAGCGTAGGTTTCAGTTAAAATGGCGCGTGTGCGTTTAATGATATTGGCATTGAAACCTCCACACAAACCTCTATCGCTACTGATGACAACAATCAGCACTTTATTGGCTTCTTGATGATCAAAATATTTGCTCAATTTTTCGCTATCAACAGAATCTTTTAAGTTCTTAAGTATGCCGTTTAATTTGTCAGCATATGGGCGCATTTGCACAATGGCAGATTGAGCCTTTCTTAATTTGGTCGCAGACACCAATTTCATCGCTTTGGTAATTTGTTGCGTTGAAATCGTTGAACTGATTCTGTTTCTAACTTCTTTTAAATTTCCCATGTAGTGGAATTAAAATTAGGATTAAGCTTTGTAGTTAGCAGCAACTTGTTTGGCAACTTCCTCAAGGGTATTGGTGATGTTGTCGTCAATTTTACCAGCGGCTAAGTTGTTTAAAACGTCTTTGTGTTTGCTTTCAAGTACTTCTAAGTATTCAGCTTCAAAGGCTCTAACTTTGTTAACTGGCACACTGTTCAATGCACCTTTAGTACCTAAATAAATGATAGCAACCTGTTGGTCAACACGCAATGGTGCATATTGTCCTTGCTTTAGAATTTCTACGTTACGAGCACCTTTTTCAAGTACAGATTTAGTAGCAGCATCCAAATCAGAACCGAATTTAGCAAAGGCTTCTAATTCACGGTACTGAGCTTGGTCAAGCTTAAGTGTACCGGCTACTTTTTTCATTGATTTGATTTGAGCAGAACCACCCACACGCGATACAGAGATACCTACGTTGATAGCTGGACGCACACCTGAGTTAAACAAGTTTGACTCTAAGAAAATCTGACCATCTGTGATTGAAATCACGTTGGTTGGAATGTATGCAGAAACGTCACCAGCTTGAGTTTCAATGATTGGCAATGCGGTCAATGAACCACCACCTTTAACCAAACCTTTCAATGAAGGTGGTAAATCGTTCATGTTTTTGGTGATATCGTCAGAGGCATTCAATTTACAAGCTCTTTCTAACAAACGGCTATGTAAGTAGAATACGTCACCTGGATAGGCTTCACGTCCTGGTGGACGTCTTAATAATAATGATACCTCACGGTATGCTACCGCTTGTTTAGATAAGTCATCATAAACGATCAATGCAGGTAGACCACGGTCGCGGAAAAATTCTCCAATTGCAGCACCGGCCATAGGCGCAAAGAATTGCAATGGCGCTGGAACAGATGACGGCGCAGAAACAACAACAGTGTATGGCATTGCACCTTTTTCTTCAAGTGTTTTAACCACTTGTTTTACGGTTGATTCTTTTTGACCAACAGCAACATAGATACAATAGACAGGTTTGCCCTTTTCGTAAAATTCTTTTTGGTTGATGATGGTATCAATAGCTACCGCTGTTTTACCAGTTTGACGGTCACCAATGATCAACTCACGCTGACCTCTACCAATAGGAATCATTGCGTCAATAGCTTTGATACCAGTTTGCAATGGTTCTTTAACTGGTTCACGGAACAATACACCTGGTGCTTTACGCTCAAGTGGCATTTCGTATTTTTCGCCTGTTAATTCACCTTTACCATCCACTGGTTCACCTAAGGTATTGATGACACGGCCAAGCATGCTGTCACATACATTGATCGAGGCAATTTTACCTGTTCTTCTAACAGTATCACCCTCTTTGATCAAAGTACTGCTACCAAACAATACTGCACCAATGTTATCTTCTTCTAAGTTCAAAACGATGGCTTTCATGCCATTTTCGAATTCAATCAATTCACCAGATTGTACTTGGGTTAATCCGTGGATACGAGCAATACCGTCGCTTACTTGCAATACAGTACCTACTTGTTCAAGTTCTGCTTCTGATTTGAAGTTGGTGATTTGTTGTTTCAATATTGCTGAAACTTCATCAGGTCTAATTTCTGCCATGATTTATTTAAGTTTATGCTATGTTTAATTCTTTTTTTAATTTTCTAAGTTTAGAGGCAATGCTGGTATCGAGCATATTGTCTCCAAATTTGATGACCATACCACCAATGATGGCAGGGTTGATTTGCGTATCAAGCTCAATGGCTTTAGCACCGGTTGCTTTCAACACATATTGTTGTATGTTTTTTTGATCTTCTGAAGATAATGCTGAGGCTGTTTGTACAGTTACTTTTTCAATGCCCTCATGTTTTCTGTAAAGGGTTAAAAAAGCTTCAGTAATATCCGTAAGTAAGCTCTCTCTGTTTTTATTGCAAATCAATTGAATAAAGTCTAAAGCCAATTTATTACAATTGCTGAAAATTTTCATTAATGCACTCAATTTCTGAGAGGGTAAAATGATTGGATTGTTCAACACATTGCGCAAGTCTTTACTTTCTGCACAAGTACTACCTATGATGGTCATGCTTTCTGCAACAGCTTTTAACTGATTGGCAGAGAGCGCTTCTTGCATTAAAGCTTCGGCGTATCTATTGGCGATTTTAGTTTCAGACATGCTTATGCAACGGCTTGATTGTTGTTCAATTGATTAACTTGTTGAGCAATTATGGCTTGTTGTTCTTGAGAGTTTGATAACTGATTGTTGATCAATTTCTCAGCGATGTTTACTGAAATTGCGGCAACTTGACCCTTTAATTCAGCAATGGCAACAGCTTTTTGTTTGTTGATTTCATCATTGGCTTTTTGAATCAAACGTTTACCTTCTTCTTCGGCAGCACGTTTGGCCTCGCTAATGATGTTGTCTTTCATTTCGCGCGCTTCTTTGATGATTTGATCGCGTTCCTCACGGGCTTTTTTATGAAGTGCTTCGTTATCACTTTGCAATTGAGCCATTTGAGCGCGCGCTTGTTCAGCCGCTTTAAGGGCAGCTTCGATTGAGTTTTCTCTCTCGCTAAGTGCCGTTAAAATAGGTTTCCAAGCAAATTTCTTTAGTAAGAACAATAGCACCGAGAATACTAATAGCATCCAAAAGGTGAGTCCTATACCAGGTAATACCAATTCCATTGTATTGTTGTTTCTATTTTTTTAATTAAAAATAAAGCAGGGGGATGAGTACATCCCCTTGCCTGATAAAGTGTCTTGATATGTATTATACGAACAATATCAAGAGACAAAGTACGATCGCGAAGAATACCGCACCTTCAACAAGGGCAGCAGCAACGATCATGTTTGCTCTGATATCGCCAGTTGATTCTGGTTGACGAGCAATGCTTTCTAAGGCACTTTTACCGATGTTACCGATACCGATACCTGCACCAATAGCGGCTAAACCTGCACCGATTGCAGCACCTAGTCTAGATGGATCGGCAGCTGATACTGTTTGTAATAGAATTTCTAAAATTGACATGTTATTTTGGGTTTTATTTGTTTTTGTTATTAATGATGATCTTCTGCGTGGTGGTGTTCTTCAGTTGCTGAACCAATATATAATGAAGCTAAAAGCGTGAATACATAGGCTTGTAAAAAGGCAACCAATAATTCAAGCACACTCATGAACAATGTAAAGGCTACAGAGAATACGGCTGACCCATAACCTGCAACGATATTCTTTTGTCCAAATATGAAAATCAAACTGAAGAATCCTAAAATGATGATGTGACCAGCTGTGATGTTTGCAAACAAACGCAGCATCAATACAAATGGTTTTAAAACAACGCCAAGGATTTCAATGGGAATCAATAAGATCCAAAGTGCCTTAGGGACATCTGGCATGAAAATGTGCATCCAGTAATGTTTGTTGCCAGAAAAATTCACTACTACAAATACCACCAACGCCAAAACCATTGTCACAGCAATGTTTCCGGTTAAATTAGCGCCAAATGGAAAGATAGGAATCAATCCCATTAGATTGTTGATGAATATAAAAAAGAAAATGGTTAAAAGTAGTGGTAGGAATTTTGCGTAATGATGACCAACTGATGGTTTAATCACATCATCTCTTAAAAAGATAATCAACGGTTCAATAAGTGATTGAATGCCCTTAGGCGCGCCTGTTTGATTTTTGTATCGATTTGCTACCGATAAAAATATGAAACAAACTATACTGGCACCCAACAACAGTGAAAAAACATTTTTGGTGATAGATAAATCCGTTGGAGCAAGGTTGCTGACTTTACCCTTTTGATCAAAGTGAATAGTTCCTGAAGCATCTGTATTATAGATGTGTCCTTCGTGGAGTTTGTAAAATTGACCTTTGCTCTCTACTGTTGCATGGCCATGTTCAAACTTTGAGGACATGAACATGTGTAAACCATTGTCGTAAATGATGACTGGCAATGGCACACTCAACGGATGTTTAACGCCGTTGCTGGTATAATCTAAAATGTGCCAATCATGAGCATCTTTAACGTGCTCAATGATCATTTTGCCTGGGTTAAAAGCTTCCTCTTCGTGATGATTTGCATTGTTGTGTGCATCATGACCTTCAGTAAGACTTTTGGTATGGCCGTTAACGGTTGAATCAACAGTGATTATCTCTTTGTTGGCAAATGCATTCAAAGATAAAAAAAGCGCAAACGCTAAAAAAAGTGTAATTTTTTTAAAAGTATTAATATCAAGAAGTCCTTTATTTTCGGGCATCATCAGTATTTTTTGAATTTTCTGAATCGGTGCGCAATTTAGGAAGTATAAATTGAATTTCAAAGCCCATTAAAATAAAATACGTACAAATCATAAAAATCACGCCTTTGATGTTGGGTATGTGGCTTAATTTCAGATAAATAAGGATTAACATGAGGGAGATGATTAATCTCATTCCAAGCCCCCCAAAAAACAATCTGTTGAATTGACTTTGTGAAACGGCTAATTTTTGAACCAAACGATGCGTTCCAAATAAAAATAGTAGGCCTAAAACCAGGTTACAACCCAATAAGAAAAACTGATCGTTACTCGAAGTAGTGATTGCTGGGATAAACGTTAGCAAAAGGATTTGTAACACAAAGAAAATCGCATATTTAATGACAAGTGATTTCATAGTTTTTTAATGATGTAATACATGGAGCCGATAACCCCTATAATAATGCCTGAAACGGTAAATGCAGGAAAGTTGAGCCTTAGTAATTGATCTAAATATTTGCCCAAAAAGGTTGTTGCCACTATGAATCCTGCCATTTGTAAGCCTAAGGCAGAGTATTTGGCATAATCGTTAAGTGGTGGTTTGGATTTCAAACGGTTTTAACGCTGTGGTCGTTCATTTTACAAGTGCCGTTGAATTCAGCACCGCTTTCTACCACCAATTTAGTGGTAGTGATATTGCCATTGATTTTGGCCGAAGAACGCAAAAATAAGGTTTCAGAAACATGAAGATCACCATGTATTTGACCTGAAATATCTGCACTGCGAGCATGCGTGTTTCCTTGAATAACCGCTGATGCGCCCATGGCAATCTTAGATTTTGAAGACACATCGCCTTCAATTTTTCCATCGATGCGTAAATCGCCTTCTGAGCTTAAACCACCTTTAATGACGGTACCAAGACCAATCATATTTAAAACGGCATTTTGAGTATTGTCGGTTTTTGAGGATTTGTTCAACATGTTACTGCAATAATATTAAAAAACTATGTAATTTAAAGGATTAACTGCAATTCCATTGTGCCAAAGTTCAAAACGAAGGTTTTTGTTGGGATTGCTTTTGTCTGTGTAGCCAGTGATACCAATAATCTCGCCGGATTTTACAAATGTGCCAGCCTCTTTGTAGGCTGCTGCGTTGTATTTGTATACCGAAACCCAATTATTAGCGTGTTGAACTTGGATGATGTAGCCAAATTCTGGTGTCCAAGTCTTTAATACCACAGTGACATCCATAGTGGCCTTAATGGTTTCATCAAGCTG
>JBEIKN010000099.1:0-7087 GCA_040379725.1 Flavobacteriales bacterium | reverse complement strand
TGGAGACAAATTTCATGAGATGTTATTATTTATTCAATCAGAGGAAAGCTGTTGGGATGAAATTAAACTGTATTCTTGGAACCAACGATGGGTTGAAAAATACAGTGGATTAACTTATCAGTGTACTGAAAACACGAATCAAAATTATCAATTCAGAAAATTAGACGATCATAAAGTCCTATTGACAACTTATGGCATCAATAAAGATTCCATTGATTCTGAATTAGGCGATACATTAGAGAACATCATTCCTAATGCGCTTAACACGCACGTGATTACTTGGTAATACCTATTCGCTTCTTATACGTTTGAATGCGCAATTCAATGGACTTTTCTAAGGCTGTATTACCCATTAATCCATACAATTGTTTCAAATTTTGCAAGGCTAACAGCAAGTCAGGATCTAAAGACAAGGCTTTATTAAAGGCTGATTGAGCTTCAGACAATGCATTTTTACGCATCAACAAAACACCTTTGTAGGCATGAACCTCTGCAGTTTTATCGTATAAATTCAAATAATCATTAACAGAAGTTTCCATCATTTGCCATGCTTCCTGTTTAATCATAAACCCTAAGGCCTGAAGTCTAAAATCCAATTGCTTAGGCATTAATTCTATGGCATGTTCATAATAAGTTAAAGCTTTTTGTGTTTGATTAGTGTTTTCATAAGCTTTTGCAATTCTGTAGCTGGTCCATGCATCTGTTTGCAAAGTTGAATGCTTATCAACTAATTGAATAATATCAGCGTATTTGTTCAATAGAAAATAAACATGCACAATTGTGGCAAAATCATAGGGCTTGTTTGTTTGCAATTCAGAACTTAAAGATTGTGCTTTTTGAATGTATAATGGGTTGTTGTCAAACTTTTCATAATAAGACGCATACGCTTCCGTTAATGTGGTTTGATCAACTTTGTCTGAGGTAATGCATCTGAGCCCTTTTAATTTACTTGGCGCTTTATAGGGCATTGGTTTTCTGATGTAATGGTCGTGCACTGTTACATGTGGTATATCAGATGTGCCTGTGCTTGGCATATGACATTTAATACAATTGTTATTGTTGGCTGTAATCTGCTTAGTAGGTGCTTTGCAAGATTTGTCAGCATGGCATTGCTGGCAAGTGGCATTAAACTTTAGGGTATTCGTCGCCCTAACAGATACATGAGGGTCATGACAAGAAATGCAAGTAAACTTAGGCATTTGATTGTTTGCGCTAGCCCCTGCTATAAAGCATTTACTTTGCTGAAAACGCTCAGCATGCGCTGCCATTACAAAATCTTCACCATCTGCATATTCAGGCGAAAACTGATCAAATGTCTCTGACAAAACCATGCCTGGTCTAAAATCAGCAAATGTCTTATTGGGTTTTAAAACAGCATTGCCTTGCAAGTGACATCTTTGACAAAGGTCTATTTGCCTTGCCCAACTTAATTTTTTAGGATTGACAATCGAAAAATCCGTGCCTTTTGTGACATCTACAATCTGACCTGCTTGCATGCTTTTGACATGCAATTCACCAGGACCGTGACAACGCTCACAACTGATACCATGTGGCAAAGAAGTGTATTGATTTTCAGAGCCAACGGCTAAAGTTGGTAATGCATTGTGGCAACTCATACATTCAATTCCAATTTTGCGATTAAACCGAGAATTATTGCCGTTTTCAAATCCAGGAGGCAAATCCCATGTTTGTTTTTGAGTATAAAAGGTTAAGGGTGCTTGAAACAAAAACCCTTGATCCATGATCATATGTGAATTGGTATGATGGCCAGAGCCAATGATATAACTGATGCGTTCGGTTCTAGAATAGGTCGTGTCAACTCCTTGAAGCCTATATTCCTTGATGTACAATATCCCCTGTTTAAAATAAGGTAGGTAATAAAAATCTTTAAAGGCGTCGTAAACAGGTTGAATGTTATTGAATTGCGCTGACGATTTATAAGTCATCGCTGAATCAAAACTTTGCCCCATGCCCGTTTGAATAAATGTCGAATACTTATCAAGATGGCAAGACTTGCAAGATTCCATGCCTACATAATGAACAGCTGTATCATGATTCAAATAGGTAAATACTTGCTCAGGTGTTTTGGTTTTACAAACACTGAGTCCAAGCATTAGAACTATGGCGGCAAAAATGCTGATCCATTTATAGCCCATTTTATTCTCAATTCAATGCTTGATAGGCTTGCATACCGCCCGTCAAACTTCTCACCTTTAAAAATCCGTTTTGTTCAAGAAAATTTTTAGCTGCAGCACTCCTATTCCCACTCTTACAATGGACTATTAACTCTTCTGTTTTAAACTGTTCAATCGACGACAATTGTTCTTTTAAGTCTCCTAGTGGGATTAAGATGGCACCTATGTTAAACTCCTCATATTCGTATGGCTCTCTGACATCAATGATGTGTAATTGTTCGCCTTTATTGAGTCTGTCTTTAAGTTCTTGAACGTTGATGTCTTGCATGTTATTGAATAATGAGTTTTGTTGATGTTTCAATTCCGTTGTCCATTTGGCAATGTAAAACATATACCCCCGGGATGATTGTCTTAATTGTCATTGATTGGTCTTGTATGGATGGTTCATAATGTACCAACTGACCTATGGCATTATAGACTCTACAACTGGCTATGGTTTGTTGCGTTAAGAAATGAATGGTTTGTCCGTTTTGAATGGGATTTGGATACACACTGATACGCAATGGCACATTCTGTGCGTCTATGCCAGACTGCTTAGGCAATGCCTCGCCCATGATTGGTCGAATCATGACTGCGCCGCTGATGGTATTCGCAACATTTTCCCAGTAACCATTTAGGTTATAGAACAAATTGGGATTACGTCCTGCTTGATGCATAAAGTGATAATTATTATCATACCCAATGTTCAACATAAAGTTTGTGTTTTGTTGCCAACCTATGTAAAACACGCCTTGGTTGAGCACCAAAGCAGTATCTAGAACAATGGTTGTAAAGCCATTGATTGAATCAGTATACAAGGCTGTAGGCATATTGATACGTTTCAAAATGATATCGTTAGCGGTAGTATTTGCTGGCGGTTCTGAGAGTTGTTTCCAAATAATGAAATCAAAGGACTTGAACTGAACATCCGAAGCAGATCGATTAAAAAACACCAACAAGGCTCTTAAGGTATCCGTTTTAAACAAACTGTACTTTTGTGCAGCATAGCCTGGGCCAGCAGGCAATGAACCGTAATCCAATCCAAAGCCACCTTCAGCTGAACCATCGTCATAGGCTAAATAATTATTGAACCTAATTGTTTTTGTATATTCGTTGTTATTGCCAATACTGTTGTAATTAGAAGGCACAAAATCTGAAGACAAGGGCACAATGGTGTATTTAAATTTAAGCAAAGGCGATTTGCCACTGAGCGTATCCATTTGAGTAAAAGCTGTAAACGATTCGGAGCTATCACTTAATTTTTTAATGTTTCTGGCTGAAGCACTCAATGGGTAATTTTGAATGATTTGATTGTAGCTGTTTCTAACCTCGCATTTGTATTGAACATTGACCGCTAAGCTGTCATTGTTATGTAAATAAACCGTATGATCAGAAGCCTTGTTTGCGGACACATTAGCTTGGTAATGCTTGTAAGGCATACTCTCGTATACCATCAAAGGACCTAAAGGCACAGCATTGATGGCGACGTCTTTGACTAATGTATCTTTAGCATTTCTTGACGCCTTCATGCGGATATAATCCAAATGCCATTGGTTCATATTGCCAGTTGATTTGGCGTAATTGATCCAACGCATCTGAAAATTCGGTATCAAATATTGATTGTCTTTAATGCCAATCATAACCTGTTTGAAGGCATTGCGCTTACCTCCTACTACCTTCCAAACGGTTTGCCACTGACCACTTTGATTTTTAAATTTCAAGACCAAAGAATCAGATTTATCTGTTACATCGCCTAAACCTTGAGCCTGATAAAAAAAACTCAAGTATATGGAATCGGCTATTGAATAGAATACAGTATTGGCGCCATTTTTATACGACTTTAAATTGATAAAGTTAGAGGTTAAACTGTCACAATGGTTATAGGTTAAACCACTCAATGCTTGATAGGGTTTACCCTTTTTACTGAGGTTATCAAAAGTGGCGACACCATAACTAGGTGGCGAAATGGCAAAATGATCGTTAATGTATACTTGACTGTCTCTCCAATACTTCGGTTTTGGAAATGGACCTGAATAGGTAAAATCCTCTATAAAGGGTAATTGAATGGTATCTGTTATGGCACGTTTACTCTGTTGATTAATCATGGGTGTAGGTCTGAATCCTAATGGATTCAATTTAATCCCTTGTGCATTCGTCAAACTGCTGAGTATGCACAATACCAGAGTTCCAAGTGTTTTTTTCATCATTATTGAATGGGTGGTTCTGGCGTATTAACGTTTGATTCGATCATTGTTGTATCTGCCAAAGACATTTTTTTGGAGACAACGATATCAATAATAGCCCCTTTATCTAAAGGCATATTGGGCGCAATGTCTCTTCCATTATAGCGTTGTCTAATCACCAAACCAGGACCAAAACTGCTTTTGACTGAATCGATTTTACCCAATCTTAACCCCACATTTTGCAACAATACTTTGGCTAAATTAGAAGACCCATTGATCAATTTAGGCATTCTAACTTTAGGTTTAATCCCAGTATTGATAGACACATAAACTTTTCTACCTGGTTTAACTTTAGCATCGAAGGCTGGATCTTGTTCGACAATGGTGTTAGGTTTTTGATCTTCGTCGTAAACTGAATCAATAATCACCATTTCTAAATCTTGATCATCGAGTAATTCTTCTGCCGCTTCAACTGGCATACCCATTACCTTTGGCACATTGATACTTTGACCATGTCTAGTGTACCAACTGGTAAATAACATAGCGGCCACAGCATATACGGCCAATACCAACAATGCCAACAAGATGGTTTTACGCCAATTGGGTTTAGCTGATGGGTTGTTCATGAGACTTGCAAATTACATCAAATAATTGGGAATTTACAAGCCTAAAAGACTAAGGAATGAGTATATATTTATGGGTTTGAAGAGACAGTGCCCATTCTGGGTGTGTTTGAATATAATCAACAATTAATGGGGTCAATTGTTCGCGCTTACTCCACTCTACTTGAAGATACAATTTACAGTGAATTGGCAAATGTGGCCTCATGGCTTCGGCCCAAGCAAAATCACTGGGATGATAAATCACTGGTTTAAATTCATCTGCAGCATTCAAAGCAGTCTCTAAAGGGGTCTTGAATTTTTTAGGTGATAAGCACACCCAATCAATTTGACCAGTCAATGGATGGGTACCTGATGTCTCAATATGAACGCGAATGGCATGTTGTTTAAGGGCCGAAGACAAAGCCGTTAAGTCATACATACAAGGCTCTCCGCCTGTAATAACACATATTTTAGCGCCTGAGTCCAAGACCATTTTAAGCATTGAATCAACACTCATAATCGGATGATTGGCTTGCTCCCAACTATCCTTTACATCGCACCAAACGCAACCCACATCACAACCAGCCAAACGAATAAAATAGGCTGCTTGACCAGTATAATAGCCCTCACCTTGCAAGGTGTAAAAGTGTTCCATGACATGGTAATTTTGATCCATATTGCTTATGAAATATGTTGCTTATAAGCTTTGAACGTATTGCTCAACAATGCCGCTATAGTCATTAAACCAACGCCGCCGGGCACAGGTGTTATGTATGCTGCTTTATGTTGAACCTGCTCAAAATCCACATCGCCTCTTAAATAAAATCCTGATTTCCTGTTGGCGTCATCAATACGACTGATACCAACATCAATCACTACCGCATTCGGTTTTACCATATCAGCAGTAATACATGAAGGTTTTCCGATGGCTACAATTAATATATCAGCTGAAAGTGTATAGTCAGAAAGGTTTTGAGTTTTACTATGACAAATGGTAACAGTAGCGTTACCATATCTTGAATTGGCTGACATCAATAAACTCATTGGCCTACCGACGATATTGCTTCTTCCTATTACCACACAATGTTTACCTTGCGTATCAATATTGTAGGCTTTGAGCATCATCATAACGCCCATCGGTGTTGCAGAAATGAATCCAGATTCATCACCCTTGGCCAATTTACCCATGTTCACATCATGAAATCCATCGACATCTTTTGAGGCTAAAATGGTTTGGGTGATTAGATTTTCATTGATGTGTTTTGGTAATGGGGACTGAACAATGATTCCATCAATGTCTGCATCTTGATTGAAAGCTTGTACACAAGCGATTAACGCTTCTTCAGTGGTTGTTTCGGGCAATCTAAGCACTGTAGACTCAAATCCTAATGCTTTGGCATTGCGTTCTTTGCTATCAACATAGGTCCTACTTGCGCCATCCTCCCCAACTAATATGGCCACTAAATGAGGGCGTCTATGACCTTTATCAAGGTATGCCTGCAAATCTTTTTGGATTTGATCTTTAATGGATTGTGCTGTTGTTTTCCCGTCTAAAATCACCATATTTTTGTACTGCAATATTACGCTGATTTTGTGGTTTATGCTTAACTTTGTCATGAAATTATGCTTAAAAATCTGTTTATAGCAACTGCGCTGATAACCATACTCTCTTGTAAAAATCAAACAGAGGAATTGAGCCTAAACAACGTTGATTACTGTCCTTTAAAAGTGGGCGATGTTAAATTATATAGAATCGACAGTATATTGTACAACCCATTTACTCAAAAAGCTGATAGCTTTCATTTGGACATTCAAGAACAGGTGGCTGAAAAATTTCTGGATGCAGAAAACGACAGCGCATACAGACTCACCTGGAGTGTATACGATAGTTCGCGAAATGAGTGGAAAGTGTTCAAATCCTTTAGCAGAAAGACCGTCAACAACATGACCTATGAAACCTTTGACAACCAAACCTTGGCCATACTCAGACACCCTATAGCTCATTCAATAACAGGCATTAAATACCAATGGAACCTTCATCTCAAAAACAATTCTGATCCCATGTTCATTTACTACAGTGCTGTTGCTAAACCTTATTTAAATTTCACAAATACTGTCATGTCAAAAT
>JBEIKN010000098.1:0-7118 GCA_040379725.1 Flavobacteriales bacterium | reverse complement strand
TTTGGGTTATGAGCCCAACGAGCTACCACTGCTCCACCCCGCGATTTATAAGGATGCAAAGATACAACTTTTTAATAGAATTGCAAAAATAGTTTTAAAGCACAGTACTTATTGAAAGCTGATCTACACTCAACATGAACTGCTTTCAATCATTTCACTATCTTTGAACGTGATATTGTATGCCTAAATCTGTTTTCATCGTGTGCATGTTATTTGCGCACATAAGTCTCGCGCAAACATTGCCTGCTAACCGTTCTGTTAATTGGAAAATGGCTGGCATTAAAGATACAAGCACTCAAGGGTTTACAGTTATAGACGCCTCAAGCTATGGCTTTGTAGCCGATGGCGTTACACCCAATGATTATCCATTAGGTTCTCTTATGCTGGCATATAAAGGCCCTACCATTGTGTATTTTCCTGCAGGCAATTATCTGTTCAATGCGCCCATTTATTTGCGCAGCGATTTTATCATAAAAGGCGCTGGTGCGGATCAAACAACCTTCACCATCGAACATCAAAATACTGGTCATTCGATATATGCAAGAGGTTATGCTAGCACCGATTCGGTGTCTTTAAATCAATCTGCCCTTAAAGGCAGTCAACAAATAAGTGTCCTCAATTCGAGCGCCTTTAAAGTGGGGGATTGGATTCACTTAAAGCAAAACGATGTGGATTTGACCACTTCGGCATGGGCTGCCTACAGTGTTGGTCAGATCGCTCAAATCACTGGAATAGTTGGCAACACACTCTCACTCGCCTCTGAAATGAGAATGGATTATTTGCTTCAACGAACACCCTTCATACAACGCATTTTACCCGTCAAAAATACTGGCATTGAATGCCTAAAAATTTTACGCAAAGACAACACAGCCCCTGATCAATCCAGCAACATCAGTTTTGAATATGCTGTCAATTCATGGGTTAATGGTGTTGCTTTCGAAAACACAACTTTTGCCCACATTGAAGCCAGTTATAGTGCCAATCTTACCATCTCCAACTGCTATTTTAAAAATGCTTTCGACTATGGCGGAGGCGGAAGAGCTTATGGAGTCATGTTGCAATTTAGCACCAATGAATGCAGGGTCTATAACAACATATTCCAACATTTACGACATGCTATGATTGTCCAAGCAGGCGCCAATGGCAATGTGTTTTGTTACAACTATTCTACTGATCCTTACTGGACAGGTAGCGCCTTTTTGCCGAGTAATTCCGCAGGCGATATGGTCTTACATGGCAATTATGTTTTTGCCAATTTATTTGAGCAAAACGATGGACAAAATATTGTGATTGACAATTCGCATGGCGGCAATGGCCCTAACAATACATTTCTGAGAAATCGCGCGAGCTTATGGGGCATATTCTTTAGCGATAATCAATCGCCAGGTCAGAATTTTATTGGCAACGAAATACCAAATACCGCAATGCCATACAGCTCAGTCAACTATACCATATTGGGAGCCAATCATTTTGTATATGACAACAACAATAAAAATACCGTAACACCTGCAGGTACCGGAAATCTAATCGATACCTCCTATTGTTTTGATCAGAGACCAAGTCTTGTATTGCCTCAATATTGGTCTAAAATAGGCTTACCACATGCCATGAATACCGGCAAAATTCCTGCAGGTGAGCATTATTTACGCAATGAATTTACGGCAGGATCCTGTGGTTTTAATGGTAGCTTAAACATACACGATAGAACAAGCGCATCATTTACATTTTACCCAAATCCAATAGCAAACGACAAAGAACTAGAATTTAACTCTAGCATCTATGCGATTGAAGTATACACAGCTATAGGGCAATTGTGTTATTCAAAACTATTCCCAGAAGGCAGTAAACAATGTCAGTTATCATTAGAACCAGGTGTATACACCCTCTCCATTAAACATGCTTCAAACACCGTTAGTAAGCATCACATAATCGTCGAATAAAGCTGAAATATTTTGTAAGTGCTGAAAAAATTAGAACTGAAAATTTACCATTTAAGGACATCAATAGACAGTATGATTCCTATATTTGTATATTCATGAAATCCGATATTCTGACCGAAGAAGACATCCATATTTGGCAAAAAACATTTTATGCTGTATTATTAGAAGACCCTATCACTGCGCCCAAATTTGCGCATCTAAACATTACCGAACACATGCCAAAAATCGAACAATTCTGGGCCTTTGTTTTGCTTGATAAAGCAGGGTATACAACGAATGTATTTCAACAACACATGCATTTGGAACTCGAAGCAGTCCACTTTGAACGTTGGTTACACCATTTTATCCAAACCACTCAGAACATGTTCGAAGGCAAGCATGCCAATACCGCCATTGAACGTGTCAAATTATTAGCCAGTACATTCATGTATAAATTACATGGGACTTACCAAGACTTTTCACAAATTGCCTAAAAGACCGCTCATGAAAACAGCCATCATTACCTTTTGTTTATTTGCCCTTGTAGGCTCTACTATTCAGGCTCAAGACAAATGGTCTAATCCAAGTCAATTGGCCCTTAAAGATCAAAGCTTGTTAATTCAAAACAATGGTAAAACCCAAGCCCTTATATGGTCAGAATGCGCACTCCAAACATCTAACACTGTAGACGTATCAATCAACGGTCAGTACGGTCAAATCTATTCTGTAGAAGGCAGTCTTGCAAGCATTAAAAACTTATCAAACAACCCATGCGTAAAATGGATAGAACTCAGCACTACCCTCAATGCTACACAAATCAAAAATGATCTTGAACGCATCTGTACCAGTGTCGATAAAGTTCAAAATGGCCTTGCCAACGGACTGCCCTTAAATTATTCAGGTAAAGGCGTCATTGTAGGCATAGTCGATATAGGCTTTCAGGGCAACAACCCAAGTTTTTACAGTGCTGATGGTAAAAAATTACGCATCAGTAAATACTGGCAACAAAGCAATACCCAAGGGCCTAAACCTATTGGATTCAGTTATGGAACAGAATTCACAGATTCAATAAGCATTAGTAAAGCCAATGATCTAGACGGCTCTCATGCAACCCACGTTGCTGGCATAGCGGCAGGCAGCGGTTTAAGCACACCCAACTTACAATACCGTGGCATGGCACCTGAAGCCGAACTGGTATTCGTCAGCATCAAATACAGCAATGACACCCTTGCAGGGTCTGCCCTTGGCGATTATATTGTCGCCAATCCAACCATACTTGACGCCTACAAATACATTTTTGATTACGCCACATCAGTCGGAAAACCTGCCGTCATCAACTTAAGTTGGGGTATGCACACAGGTCCTCACGATGGCAACAGCTTGTTTGACAAAGCCACAGAAACCCTGGTCGGCAAAGGCAAAGTCTTGGTAGGCGCAAATGGCAATGAAGGCGATAACTTAATGCATTGGGCACATCAATTTAACAACGATACCGCTAGCACCATACTGATTGAAAACAACAGACAATGGCAAAGCTCAGAAAGTGTTTATGTTGATTTTTGGGGCAATGCCAACAGCAGTTTCAACATTCAATTAAAACTCATTGACAGCAACCAGCAAGTCGTTGCTTCAACACCCTTCATTGACGCACAGCAAGGCTCACAAGCGTTTAAATTTACCCTCAACGACGGCTCAGTGTTTAAAGCCAATTTTGCCTGTGTTGGCAGTTATCCAAACAACTCGAAGCCAAACATCACCATAATGGCTGATCATCAAAACACCAGTAAATACATTATGGTAGCAAGTGTCACTTCGGGCATTAACACAGTGCATGCATGGAACAGTGGTGCCAGTAAATCATGGACCAGTGGCTCATTCAGAAACAAAGTTGGCAAATGGGATTACAGCAACAGTTTCAAAAGTGGCAACACCAATTACACCGCTGGCGAAAATGGCGGCAGTTCAAAAGCCGTTATTTCAGTTGGGGCATTGGCGGCGCGTTCAGCCTATAAAAACATCAAAAATGTATGGGTCAATGACAGCTGGTATGCTGTACCAGTCAGTATTGTAAAATTTTCGAGTAAAGGCCCAACCGTTGATGGTCGTGTAAAACCAAACATTTCTGCACCTGGTTACGATGTACCATCATCTGTCAACAACAAACAATTTGCAGGCTGGATGACTGATAAAACTCTGCTTAAAACAGTGTTCCAAAACGATACACAATACTGGACTGCTTTTAGTGGAACCTCTATGGCAGCACCTCATGTTACCGGCATAGTAGCGCTCTTATTACAAGCCAATCCAAACCTCACTGCATCACAAGTAAAAGACATTTTAGAAACGACTGCAACAGTTGATAACAACACCGGAGCTGTTCCAAATATGCAATACGGTTATGGCAAAGTCAATGCCTATACCGCCATTCAAAAAGCACTACAATATGCCGGCATCAATGCATCAGAAAAACACGCCGAACTTCAGATATACCCAAACCCAAGTTCAAGTATTGTCAAGCTCAATAATCTCGAAGCATGTCACATTTTACTCATAGATGCCAATGGTAAAACAGCCCTCGAAATGGACTGTCAAGCACAAGCAGAAATTCCCTTGCAGACTTTGAGTCAAGGACTGTATATGATGCAAGTAAACATTGGTGGAGAACTATTTTACTTTAAACTTCTAAAAGCAAATGAGTAGTTGTAATCTTGCGCATTAATCATGAGTTCAGAAACCCTTTTTTTCAGTTGTTTTATAGTCTTCATCATTGCAGTATTAGCTTTTGATTTGGGCATATTATCAAGAGAAAGTAAAACAGTCACTTTTAAAAACGCCTTAGGATGGACAGGGATTTGGGTAAGTTTTGCACTGTTGTTTTTTGTATTCCTAAAAATGAATGGGCAACTCATTCATGGCATCAGTAATTTACAGGACTTGCAAGCGCATGTTCAAGTGTATTATGCTGATCTGAATTTGACGAATAACTTTGAAGCAGCCATTCAACAATACAACAACAGAATTGCCATTGACTTTTTAACTGGTTACCTCATCGAATACTCGCTATCAGTTGACAACCTATTTGTCATTTTATTGATTTTTACCTCATTCGCAGTACCTAATGAATACTACAAAAAAGTCTTGCAATGGGGCGTTTTAGGCGCCATTATTTTAAGATTGATTTTCATTTTTTCAGGTTCTATCATTGTTGCAAAATTCCATTGGGTCTTGTATGTATTTGGTGGCTTTTTGATCTATTCAGGCATCAAACTTTTGATCAATAAAGACGAAGACGACAACATGGATGTTGATGCACATCCTATGGTTAAAATAGCTTCAAAATACTTTAAAGTATTTCCTGAATATGTGAAAGGACAATTCCGCCACAAAGCAGAAGGTGTTCATTATATCACACCCTTGTTTTTAGTGCTTTTGGTGGTTGAATTCAGCGACTTGATTTTTGCCGTTGACAGCGTCCCTGCTATTTTTTCAGTCACCAAAGACCCCTACATCGTCTTTTTCTCAAACATCTTTGCCATCATGGGCTTGAGAAGTCTATTCTTCTTAATCAGCAACATCATGCACATTTTCGCTTATCTCAAATATGGTTTAGGGGTATTGTTGAGTTTCATTGGTTGTAAAATGATTTTTGAACATTGGTTTAAAGCAATGGGCATGAACAATGTGGTCTCATTGATCATCATTTTAAGCATACTTGCCGTTAGCATTTTGTTGAGCATCGCCTTTCCGCCTAAAAAGGTAGATTAATAGTGCAATAAGCGTCAATCATCGAAACAGCTCCAAAGCCAAATCAAAATACACTAAACTTGTAAGGCTTTGAACCTACACCTATTTTTTAGACTCTTATCTGAAAGCTTGAGCATGGCGCTTCAGGCATTGATCAGCAATAAGCTGAGGTCTTTCTTATCGGTATTGGGCATTACCATAGGTATTTTTTCAATCGTACTGGTTTTTACTTTGGTTGATTCGCTCGAAATGAATATTCGCAACAGCATTCAATCAATGGGCAAAAATGTCATCTACATTGATAAATGGCAGTGGGTAGGTGGTAGCAAAGATTATCCGTGGTGGAAATACCTCAACAGACCAGACGCTAAATTCAGCGAAGTCAAGGCATTAAAAGCGCAACCCATTTACCAATTGGTTGATGCCATATCATTTACCAGTCAAGACAATACAACCATTAAATCTGGCGATGTATCGGTTGACAACATCAACGTAACAGGTCATACTTATGAATTCACCAAAATAGAAACCATTGACTTATCTGAAGGCCGCTTCTTTAATGAATTTGAAGACATCAACGGTAAAGCCGTTTGTTTACTTGGGCACAATGTGGCCATGGGGCTATTCAATCAAAATCAGCATTTGGTTGGCAAAAACATCACCCTCTATGGCAAACAAGTTGAAATCATTGGTGTATTTAAAAACCAAGGCGACAACCTCATCAACTTTGATTTTGATGACAAAGTCATTGTACCCATTAAATTTTTATATTATGCCAACAATAAAATAGATGGCGCCAATATTATTGTTAAAGCCAAAGACAATGTAGGTGTTGATGCCATATACGAAGAACTAAGAGGCAGCATGCGCAGCATACGCCGACTAAAACCCCTCGAAGAAGACAATTTTAGTTTGAACAAAATCGCTTATTTGAGTGAGACCATTGGCGACTTCTTTAAAATTGTCAATGTGTTTGGTCTTATCATTGGATTGTTTTCATTACTAGTAGGCGGATTTGGTGTTGCCAACATCATGTTTGTTTCGGTTAAAGAACGCACCAATATCATTGGTATTCAAAAAGCACTGGGCGCCCGCAATGGTTTTATATTGATCAATTTCTTAACCGAAGCGGTGGTCTTAAGTGTGGTAGGTGGTTTGTTGGGTATTTCGCTCACCTGGGGCATTGCAGAATTGGTCAATGTCATGTTATCGCATTCTGATTCTGCTTTTAGATTGGTCATGACATGGTCCAATGTCGTCAATGGCATTACATTCTCTGCCTGCATTGGAATCATCGCAGGTATGATTCCTGCCTATAAAGCCAGTAGATTGGTGCCTGTAGAGGCTATTAGAAGTAAATAAAAATTAACCGTTTGCTTTCTTGTGGTCAGCTAAGAATTTAGCTAAACCAATATCGGTCAAAGGATGGTTTAACAAACCTAAGATCGCATCAAG
>JBEIKN010000097.1:0-7186 GCA_040379725.1 Flavobacteriales bacterium | reverse complement strand
CACATTGCGGATGTAATTGTTGGTTTTTCTGTAAAAACGGTATTCCATGTTTAAACGCATGCCACTCATGTTCGAATAGTCATCTTTAAGGTCTAATCCGCCAGCTTCTTTAGAATTGTAATATCCAAAAGTCATCAATAAACTTTGCTTGGGTGTTTGTGGCGCTTCATAGCCAAATTCTAAACCACCCACTAATAATGCAAATGGGTTCAAATGAACGAATTTTTTGTAAGGGGCATTTTTGGTTACTGGCGCAAAATCGTCATAAGGTTTTGCGATGCTGTTGCTTAATGAACTTACAAACAACACAATCAAGGCAAGTGTTTTAATGGTTTTCATATTTTTTATAAAAAAGGAATTTTACAGACGGTTGCTTTAAGGGCTTTGTCTCTGATCTCAATAAAAATTTCAGTACCAGCTTTTGAAAAAGCTACATCAACATATCCCATGCCAATGGCTTTGTTTAAACTCGGAGATTGTGTTCCAGAAGTCACTTCTCCAATGGTATTGCCTTCGGCATCTTTAATGTTATAGTGTTGACGTGGAATGCCGCGATCAATCATTTCAAACCCAACCAATTTTTTGCTCACACCATTTTCTTTTAATGATTTATGGTATGCGCTGTTAACAAAGTCTTTTGAGAATTTAGTAATCCAACCTAAACCTGCTTCGATTGGAGAGGTCGTGTCATTAATGTCGTTGCCATATAAGCAAAATCCTTTTTCTAAACGCAAGGTGTCGCGACAACCTAATCCACAAGGCATGATGCCAAAAGGCTCGCCAGCTTTGAATAAAGCGTCCCATAATTTGCGGGCATCTTTGTTAGAAACATATAATTCGAAACCACCTGCACCAGTGTAGCCAGTGTTTGAGATGATCACATGTTCGCAAGCGGCAACTGTGCCAGTTGAAAAAGCGTAATAAGGAATCACTGATAAATCAACATCGGTTAAGGCTTGAACAACTTTAATGGCATTAGGCCCTTGAACCGCTAACAAGCTCAAGCCATCGCTTAAGTTTTCCATTTGAACACCAAAGGTATTGTGGCTGGCAATCCAGTCCCAATCTTTTTGAATGTTAGAGGCATTGACCACCAAATAAAATTCATTGGCATTGACTCTGTATACCAATAAGTCATCAACGATACCACCGGTGTTGTTAGGTAAACAAGAGTATTGAACTTTGCCGTCAGTTAAAACAGAGGCATCATTACTGGTTACTAATTGAATCAATTCGAGCGCGCGTTCGCCTTTTAAAGAGAATTCGCCCATGTGTGACACATCAAAAACACCAACACTGTTGCGAACAGCTAAATGTTCTTGAATTAAATTGCTGTATTGCACAGGCATGTTGTAGCCTGCAAATGGCACCATTTTGGCGCCTAAAGAAACGTGTAAATCGTTGAGTTCAACTAATTGTAAAGATTGCGAGTTTTCCATATATCTAACACAAAGATAAGGGAAAAATGAATTATGAGCGGATTATTCGATGATAATCCCCAAATGCATTAACAGGCCATCCAAATGCTGTCGAGAAAACTTCGCTTTTTTAAGTTTATTCTGACTGGGGTCGATTAAGAAATCATAGGCAGAACTAAAGTCGGCTTCTGATAAATCTGTGCGCATGAAAGTTGATCCACTCAGCTGACAATCCATAAACTTGGCCTGCTTGAGTAGGCTTTCGCTAAAATCACATTCTTGTATTTTGCAGCCTTCAAATTGCGCTTTGTTGATGGTTTTCTTATAAAACGAACACATCATGATTTGACATGATTTTGCCTGAATGCTGAATTGAAACGGATTACAGTGTTCGAATCTTAAACCTATGAGTTGACAATCGATGAATTGAACAGACTGAAAAGCCGTTTGATCCAATTGGCATAAACTGAGTTGGCAGGCATTGAACACACAATTCACGAAAGTGCTGTGGCTTAAATCCCATTCAGTTAATTGACATTGGGTGAATTGACAATCTTTAAAATAGCCATGACTTAGACGGCTATTTGTTGATTCAATATGGTTGAAGGTTTGCTGGTAAAATTCTGAAATGGAGAAACTCATAAAAGTTCTTTGGCTAAAAATTGAGCGGTATGACTGCGTTTGTTTTTGATTAATTGTTCTGGTGTGCCAACCGCGATGATTTCACCGCCGCCATTGCCTCCTTCAGGGCCAAGGTCTATGATCCAATCCGCCACTTTTATGACATCCATATTGTGTTCTATCACCAGAACCGTATTGCCTTTGTCGGTTAATCTTTGCAACACTTGTAATAACACATGTATGTCTTCGAAGTGCAAACCTGTGGTAGGTTCATCTAAGATATAGAATGTGTTGCCAGTATCTTTTTTGGAAAGCTCTTCGGCCAATTTTACTCTTTGAGCTTCGCCACCACTCAATGTTGTTGACGATTGTCCCAAAGTGATATAGCCCAAACCTACGTCAACCAAAGCTTGAAGTCTGCGGCTAATTTGGGGCATGTTTTCAAAGAAATGGACAGCATGTTCAATCGGCATGTCTAAGACATCATTGATGCTTTTACCTTTGTATCTGACTTCTAAAGTCTCACGATTGTATCGACGGCCGTGGCACTCATCGCACAAGACTTCGACATCAGGTAAAAAATTCATCTGTATGGATTTGTATCCACCGCCTTTGCAGGTTTCACAACGTCCTCCACTGACATTAAAAGAAAAACGGCCTGGTTTGTAACCTCTGATTTTGGCTTCAGGTAACTGCGCATACAAATTTCTGATGTCAGCAAATACGCCAGTATAAGTGGCAGGATTGCTTCTTGGTGTGCGGCCAATTGGCGCTTGGTCAATGCGTATGACTTTGTCAATATGCTCTAAGCCTTTAACAGATTTGTAAGGCAAGCATTGGTATTGGCTGTTGTAGACATGTTTGGCCAAAATAGGATATAAGGTTTCATTGATCAGACTGGATTTGCCACTACCACTCACTCCAGTAACACAGGTTAATACGCCAAGCGGAAAGGAGACATCAACCGATTTTAAATTATGCCCTTTGCATGCACTCAAACTTAAAAAGTTTTTACTGCTACGTCTGGTTTTGGGGATTTCAATCCGTTTTTTACCACTCAGGTATTGAGCGGTTAAAGAGTTTTGTTTGATAAACGATGGATAATCACCTGCCGCACAAATTTTGCCGCCATGTATGCCTGCTTTGGGCCCAATGTCAATGATGTAATCACTTTGTTCTATCATGTCTTTATCGTGTTCAACGACAATAACTGAATTGCCAAGATCTCTTAGGTCTTTTAAAGACCGTATGAGTTTGTCATTGTCTCTTTGATGTAGACCAATACTAGGTTCATCTAAAATGTAAAGCACATTGACCAATTGAGAGCCGATTTGAGTGGCCAAGCGAATGCGTTGAGCCTCGCCACCGCTAAGCGTATTGGAAGGGCTATTTAAACTTAGGTAGTCAAGTCCGACATTGCATAAAAAACCAACTCGCGTGGAGATTTCTTTGACAATTTCTTTGGCGATGGTTTTTTGGCGCTCACTTAAAGTATGCTCAACGTTTTGAATCCAAGCACTTAAATCTTTGATGGACATATTGCTCAAGTCAGCGATATCTTGATCGCCAATTTTATAGGATAAAGCTTCTATTTTGAGCCGTTTGCCCTGGCAAGTAGGGCAGGTTTTACTGTGCATGAATTCTTCGGCCCATCGGTTTAAAGCATCGCTGTTGCCTTCGTAATATTGTTCAGTAATGATTGGAATGATGCCTTTAAACTGAGCTTCTGTTTGAATGGTTTTGTGCTCGTAATTGGTGTAAGAGATAGGGAAGGCATCCTCAACACCGTACAACAAAGCTTGAATAATTTCTGGTGATAATGTATTGAGGGGATCCGCTAAGCTGAATTTGTATAATTTGGCTAAGCCTCTTAATAAAGCAAAGGTGTAGTTCTCTTTAAGTTCTCCAATGGGCGCAATGCCTCCCTTATTGATGCTCAATGTTTTGTCAGGCATGACGCTGTCAACCGCCACCTCACTGATTTGTCCTATGCCGTTGCAATTTGAACAGGCGCCATAAGGACTGTTGAACGAAAAGGTATTGGGTTGAGGCTCATCATAACTCAAACCTGTCTCAGGGTCCATTAAAAACTGACTGAAAAACTGTGTTTTTTGATCTGGCTCAATGGCAATACTCATAGTGCCTTTGCCAGCTTTCAAGGCCGTTTTAATGCTGTTGACTATTCTTTCTTTGTTAATGGCATTGCAATCTATGCGATCAATCACCGTCTCTATATCGTGAATTTTATAGCGGTCTAGTTGCATGCCTACTTCAAGGTCTTGAATTTTACCATCAACTCTAACCTTGCTATAGCCTTGCTTACGTATTTGTTCGAACAATTCTCTGTAGTGGCCTTTTCGACCTTTTACCAAAGGGGCTAAAACCGATATTTTTTGCCCGTCAAATTGTTCAAGCACCTTATCTATGATTTGTCCTTCGCTGTAGCGCACCATTTTTTTATGGCTCAAATAACTGTAGGCATCAGCTGCCCTGGCGTATAATAATCTTAAAAAATCATAGACTTCAGTAATGGTACCTACTGTTGATCGAGGGTTTCTTGAAACGGTTTTTTGTTCGATTGAAATCACTGGAGATAAGCCATTGATTTTGTCGACAGTAGGACGTTTCATATCGCCAATAAACTGACGCGCATAGGCAGAGAATGTTTCGAGATAACGTCTTTGGCCTTCAGCAAAAATGGTGTCAAAAGCCAAGCTTGATTTGCCACTGCCACTTAAACCAGTGAATACGACCAATTGGTTGCGCGGGAAACTTAAATCGACGTGCTTTAAGTTGTGCTCAGACGCACCAATGATTTCTATTTGATCGAGCTCGTTTGTTGACATGGCAATTTGCAAATTTCGGTGAATTTTGAATCAATAAAAAATAAGTTATCTTTGTTTTAGTTTGTATAGAAACACACTCATAGCCATTATTGTTTTCGCCTTCATGAATCAAATTGTTGGCGCTGGAATGCTGTATGTAGCTAAAATTGGTTTTCATAAGTATAAGCTCGAGCAATCATTGCACAGTTTATTAGAGAGCGGTCAATTCAATCAAAAGCTTTTGGTGTTTTCTGATTTGGATTTGAGAACAGCCGAGTGGGAACATGCCAAAGAATTCGAAATGAATGGGCATAAATATGATGTGGTATTTTGTCATGAGCAAAATGGTATACGTTTTTACCATTGCATTGATGATACCATTGAGCAAGCATTATTCAATCAACTCAATCAGAAACAAAACCAAGAAAAGGACTTAAAGTTTCACGTCAAGCAAATTGTACTTCATTTTGAAGCCTTTAGAGGGTTTGATCTTTATCAAGGCTTTGCCACTATTGAACATTCAATTGAATGGCAGAATCAATATGCCTTTATGCATAGTCATGATTGGCTGAAGCCGCCAACCGTTTAGTCTTATTTTTTTATCTGAAAACACTGTAAACCCATTAGAAAACGAATGGGCTAGCATTATTTATGTTAGTTTTTAATTAAAATGAAATCAATCGTATTAACAATCATCAATATCATTTGTCTGAGCACAATGGCTCAGGACATCACGGTCAAAGACCGTTCAAATTTACAAGCGCTTAAAGGCGTTAAAGTCAATCAAACTGAAACCAATTCTGCAGGAATTGTATCCGCTGAAACGGCTATGCTTCAAGGCTTAAACAAGATTGTGTTTAGGCTCGATGGTTATCAAACAGATTCTATGTCATGGGATCAACTAAAAGCACAAGGTTATGTGGTGTATTTATCTGAAGCCTCTTTTGATTTAAACGGGCATGTAGTATCTGCATCGAGGTTCCAAGAGTCCGCTAAAGATGTGGCCCAGCTCACTGCTGTGATTGATCAGAAAAGATTGCAGTTTGTGAATCAAGCCAATACGGCGGATGTTCTTCAGCAATCAGGTCGGGCTTTTGTCCAAAAAAGTCAAATGGGCGGAGGTAGTATCGCCATGCGTGGATTTGAAGCCAATAAAGTGCTCATGGTGGTAGATGGTATAAGAATGAACAATGCCATATACCGCGGAGGACACTTGCAAAATGTGTTAACTGTCGACAACAACATGTTGAGTAAAACAGAAATGGTGTTTGGCCCCGGAAGTGTTGTATATGGTAGTGACGCTCTAGGCGGCGTAGTGCATTTCTATACCAAACAAGCTCAATTGTCATCAATTTCTGCACCTGAATTTAAAGGCATGGCATTTACCCGAATGGGAACTGCTATGCAAGAAAAAACAGGCCACTTCGATGTTAATATCGGATTGAAAAAATGGGCCTTTTTAAGTTCTGTGACCTATTCAGAATTTGGCGATATGCGCATTGGTAAAAAAGGAACAAAAGGATATGAATCTTGGGGGCGAAGAACCTTTTATGTTGATCGCATTAATGGTATAGATTCTATGGTTCCAAACGCAGATTCATTCAAGCAAATTCCAACAGGCTATCAGCAATGGGATTTGATGCAAAAGGTCTTGTTTCAGCAGAATACGCATGTTTCACATGTATTGAACATTCAGCACTCAAATTCAAGCAATATTCCGCGATATGACCGCTTAACAGAATTGACGTCAAATGGCAAGTCTGCTCAAGCTGAGTGGTATTATGGTCCTCAAACCAGAACCATGGCGGCTTATCATTTAAAGTCAGATCAAAAAACCTTGGCTTATGATCAAATGCAATGGATTGTTTCCCATCAAGACATAACAGAAAGTCGTCACAGTAGAGGGTTCAATAAATCCAATATAACCCATCGAACTGAGCGCGTAAAAGTCAATGCAGTAAATGCCGATTTTGAAAAAGCCATTGGTGCTAAATCTGAACTCAGGTATGGTATGGAACTTACCCATAACGATGTGCAATCAACGGCCAATTTAGAAAATGTTAATACAGGTGCAACTGCGCCACAAACCACCCGTTATCCGGATGGAGGTTCATTGATGTCTACTATGGCTATGTATGTAACACAATCCAATTATTTAAATGCTAAGTGGATACTTAATACCGGTATTAGAATGACCAATACCAATTTGACTTGTCAGTTCAAAGACAAAACCTTTTTTCCGTTTTTAGTGGATCAGATCACTCAAAAAAATCAAAATACAAGTGGTCAAATAGGCCTTGTGTTTTTGGGTAAAAAACAACT
>JBEIKN010000096.1:0-7253 GCA_040379725.1 Flavobacteriales bacterium | reverse complement strand
ATAGTCCGCCATAATATCTCTGACCTTCCATTTATCCGGATTACCCAAACAAAATGGCAACATCAAAGCCACACGGTATTCTTTTTCAAAAGGCAAAGCCTTAACAGAATTGGCTTTAAGATTAAACCCAATACAGATGATCAACAGAACAACGACTATACCTTTTTTTTGCATATTATTCCCATTCAATGGTTGCTGGCGGCTTTGAACTGATATCATACACGACACGGTTAATACCTTTCACCCTATTGATGATTTTATTGCTGATATCGGCCAATATTTCGTATGGAATATGAACCCAATCAGCGGTCATGCCATCAACAGAGGCAACTGCTCTAAGAGCAATCACATATTCATAGGTACGTTCGTCACCCATTACACCAACACTTTGAACTGGCAAGAAAATAGCCCCTGCTTGCCAAATTTTATTGTACCAACCTGTAGCTTTTAACGTATCTATATAAATGGCATCAGCCTCTTGTAAAATACGCACTTTTTCTTCCGTAATGTTATCAATGATTCTAATGGCTAGACCTGGTCCTGGAAAAGGATGACGATCTAATATGTCCTTTGGCAAACCCATGGCAGCACCAACTCTTCTAACCTCATCTTTGAACAATGATCGCAATGGTTCAACGATTTTTAATTTCATTTTCTCTGGTAAACCACCAACATTGTGATGCGATTTAATGGTCGCAGAAGGTCCTTTAACGGATACAGATTCAATCACATCAGGATATATGGTGCCTTGTGCCAACCATTTAGCGCCTTCTAATTTATGTGATTCTTGTTCGAAGACTTCAACAAACACTCTGCCAATGGCCTTGCGTTTTGCCTCAGGATCTTTCAAACCTTCAAGGGCAGCATAAAACTGTTTTGAAGCATCAACCCCTATCACATTCAAGTCCATCTGCTTGTATGCTTCTAGAACTTGTTCAAACTCATTTTTTCTGAGCAAACCATTGTCAATAAAAATACAATACAATTGTTTACCAATGGCTTTGTTTAACAAAGCGGCCGCCACACTACTATCAACACCTCCTGACAAACCAAGTATCACTTGATCGCCGCCAATTTGCGCTTTTAAACCCTCAACCGTTTCATGAATAAAGTTATCAGGCGTCCAATCTTGGCTGCATGAACAAATATCCACAACAAAGTTCTTTAACAAAGCTAAACCCTCTGTTGAATGGGTCACTTCAGGATGGAATTGTATACAATACGTTTCTGAATCCGTTAATCGGTAGGCAGCATGGGCAATGCTGTCCGTACCGGCTAATAGCTCTGCATTTTGGGGCAATACCGTAATGGTATCCGCATGACTCATCCACATTTGTGTTGGTGAGCTGAGGCCTTTTAGTAATTGACTTTCAGATTGAATATTGAGCATGGCTCTGCCATACTCTCTGTGATTAGAGGCAGCTACAGTACCTCCATAGGTTTGTGCAATGTATTGCGCACCATAACAAACCCCTAATACGGGCAACTTACCGATAAAGGGCGTCAAATCAATTTTTGGGCATTCAGGATCTCTAACAGAAGCAGGACTTCCGCTTAAAATAACCCCTTTGATGTCTGAAGTAATATCGCCGATGTGGTTGTAAGGGTGAATTTCACAATACACGTTTAATTCTCTTACACGACGGGCAATCAATTGAGTGTATTGAGAGCCGAAATCTAAAATTAATATTTTTTCCTGCATGTTAACTTGCCGCAAAAATACGTTTTTTTTGAGTCAAGTAGTCAATTCTTTCAAGAATTTACCAAGGGTTTGGTCTAATAAAAAAGGGGCTTTAAAAGCCCCTATTAATGATTAAATATCGATGTTTGCGTATTTCGCATTTTTCTCAATGAACTCTCTTCTAGGAGGCACCTCATCACCCATCAACATACTGAAAGTGTGATCTGCTTCTGCTGCACTATCAAGGGTCACTTTCTTTAATGTACGTCTGCTAGGATCCATAGTGGTTTCCCATAATTGTTCAAAGTTCATTTCACCTAAACCTTTGTAACGTTGTACGTGAACTGTTTCTGGATTAGAACCTTTGGCGATTTCAATCACCGCTTGTTCTCTTTGTTCTTCGTTCCAGCAATATTTACTTGTATTGCCTTTTTTCACCTGATACAATGGCGGTGTTGCAATGTAGACATATCCGTTTTCAATTAATTTTTTCATGTAACGGTAGAACAAAGTCAGAATCAATGTACGAATGTGAGAACCATCGACGTCCGCATCGGTCATAATAATGATCTTGTGGTATCTAAGCTTCTCTATATTCAATTCTTTATCGTCGTTTTCCGTTCCAATCTTCACACCGAGCGCTGTGAACATATTTCTGATCTCTTCGTTTTCGTAGATCTTGTGTTCCATGGCCTTTTCTACGTTCAAGATTTTACCTCTCAATGGCATAATGGCTTGGAAGTTTCTATCACGACCTTGCTTAGCTGTTCCTCCTGCAGAGTCACCCTCAACCAAATAAATTTCACATTTGGCTGGGTCAGTGCTTGAGCAGTCGCTCAGTTTACCTGGCAAGCCCATACCACTCATAGCGCCTTTTCTTTGCACCATTTCTCTGGCCTTTCTGGCAGCATGTCTAGCGGTAGCAGCTAATATCACTTTGTTGACTATGGCTTTGGCATCTTTTGGATTTTCTTCCAAATAATTCCCAAGGATTTCGCCCACACAGACATCCACTGCACCCATGACTTCATTATTACCCAATTTGGTTTTTGTTTGACCTTCAAATTGTGGTTCAGCAACTTTAACCGATATAACACCTGTTAAACCTTCTCTAAAGTCGTCCCCACTGATTTCAAATTTCAAATTTTTCAATAACCCTTCTTTATCTGCATAAGTTTTAAGGGTTCTGGTTAATCCTCTTCTAAAACCTGCAACGTGGGTACCGCCTTCAATGGTATTGATGTTGTTTACATAGCTATGTAAATTCTCGCTGTAACCGGCATTGTACTGAAAAGCAATTTCAATTGGAATACCTTGTTTTTCGCCTTCAGCATAAATTGGCTCAGGCATGATTTTTTCGCGGGTATTGTCAAGGTAAACAATGAATTCTTTAAGACCTTCTTCGCTGTAAAAAGATTCAGAACGTGGCTCAACACCTTCTTCAACTCTTAAGTCGGTCAGTTGTAGACGAATGCCTTTATTAAGATAAGCCAATTCGCGTAAACGATTGCTTAAGGTATCAAAACTATATTCTGTGGTATAAAAAATGGATCCATCAGGCTTAAAAAGCACTGTGGTACCTCGTTTATCGGTGTCCCCGACTACTTTAACATCATACAATGGTTTACCACAAGAATACTCTTGCTGATAGATTTTACCATCGCGGTATACTGTTGCAATCAATGTTGTTGAGAGTGCATTTACGCAACTAACCCCCACACCATGCAACCCCCCAGAAACTTTGTAAGTATCTTTATCAAACTTGCCACCAGCGTGCAAGACGGTCATAACGACTTCAAGCGCTGATTTTTTTTCTTTTGGGTGAATATCTGTAGGAATACCACGACCGTCGTCGGATACTGTGATGCTATTATCTGGGTTGATGAATACTTCAACGTTCTTGGCGTAACCCGCCAAAGCTTCGTCAATACTGTTGTCAACTACTTCGTAAACCAAGTGGTGCAATCCTTTAGGACCAACATCACCAATGTACATGGCAGGACGTTTTCTTACTGCTTCAAGACCTTCTAGAACCTGAATATTATCGGCTCCATAATTACTCTTGTTTGTGCTTTCACTCATACTGATTCAAAATATTAATAGAGTGTAAAAATACGCAATGTTGCAGGGTTTTAATCCCCTATAAAGACAAACATTTCCACAGGTTTTCAGCACCTATGAATCCCCTTAAAACATTGGCTTGAGCAATTGCAATACGACCTCATGCATGGCCTGATTATTTTGCTCTATTTCAGGATTGATTTCTGTGATTTCTAAAGCAGCTATTTTTGGATCAGCCAACAACCCTTTTAAAAGGTATTGCGTTTGATCTAAACTAAGCCCATTACTTACGGGAGTCCCTGTACCTGTTGATATACTTGGATCCATTGAATCCACATCAAATGACACATAAACAACATCGCAGTGAGCTAGGTGCTTCAAAGTAGCATCAAGCACGTTGCTAATGCCTTTATCTGCTATAATTTCAGGCGTAATCGCCTTAATATTGAGTTGTTTGATGAGCGCCCACTCTTCAGCCTCAGCATCCCTTAATCCAATAAATACAATATTATTAGATTGTAAAGTACTTTCATGATTAGTAAGGGCTTGCCAAAATTTGGCTGTAGGCACATCAATTGGATTTTTCTGAGCTGCTAAATGATCTTGTTTTAATAAGGCCGCCAAAGGCATCCCGTGCATATTCCCAGAAGGCGTTGTATAAGGCGAGTGCAAATCAGCATGCGCATCAATCCAAACCACCCCTACTTGCAATCCTTTATTGGCTTTCATAAAGCCGTGTAAGGCCCCTATGGCATTACTGTGATCACCCGTTAATATACAAGGAAATTCACCTGCAGTAATGGCATTGTGTACCATAGCTTCTAACTGCAAATTAACATCAATGATGTTTTCTATCTGCTTTGCATACAAGCCAGAAAACCCTTGAGCAAGATCTGATTGATTATACAACACATGTCCAACTGGCAAACCGGCACTTTGCATAGCCTTTAACAAAAGACCCGGCCCTTTGGCCGCCCCTGGCTTACCAGCGCCTTTATCGTAGGCAGAAACAACCCATTGTATGTTTTTGTTTTTGAAACCCATAAACTGAAAAAGATTGATCAATGTGTTGACATTAAGCAACCTTAACGAAACACAAAATTAAGGCATTTTGCTTTAAGAGAAAAATTCGGCCGCTGCATTTAAGGCCATCGCGCAGTATATCCCAGCAGTCTCCGTCCTTAATCGGCTTTCGCCTAAACTTACAAACTGAGCGCCATTTGATTCAAACCAGGCTATTTCTGATTCAGTAAAGTCCCCTTCAGGACCTATAAACAGATTGTAAACTTTTGACGGATTGTTTTGAATGGCTTTTAACAGAGGTTGCTTAGACGCATCGGACATACAGTGAGCGACCATTGCCCCTTTGTCAATCTGCAAGGACTTTAATGGCGTCAAAGCTTGTATTCTGGGCAAAACCCATTGATGACTTTGTTTAATGGCTGACAGAGCTACTTTATTCAGCCGTTCTAATTTAACACTGTGTTTTTCAGAGCGCTCGGTTTGAATGAGGGTAAACCCATCAAGTCCTGCTTCAATGGCTTTTTCGAGTAACCACTCCATACGGTCATTTTGTTTGGTTGGCGCCACAAACAAATGGAGTTGATAAGCTCTATTGGCTGTTTGTTGTTGAAACTTCAATACTTCGAGTTCAAATTTTGGCTGAACCTGAACCAATTGGCAAGTAGCTAAATGCCCTTTACCGTCAATGATTAGCAATTGATCGCCTACTTGTTTGCGCAATACCTTGCAATGTTTTGACTCTTCGTCATTGAGCAAAAAACGTCCCTCTTGGGGTAAATGTTCTGCAAAAAACAATTGCATAGGGCATTAGCGTTTTTTCATTTGGTCTTTGGCTTTAGCCATCTCTTCCAAACGTTTTTGAAAAGCAGATTTTTTATCGTCGCCTTGTTTGCTTTTACTATCTTGAATTTGAGCTTTCAAAGCGTCTTCATCAACAAACTTTCTGATGGCCCATTGTTGCGTAAAGGTGACAATATTACTTAAGAAATAATAATATGTTAATGCCGCAGCATATTTATTGAAAAAGCCTAAGAACAAGATCGGCATGATGTAACTGATGTACTTCATTTGATCGTTCATTCCACCTGCCATTTGATTGTTCATACGAGTATAAATCAAAGTTGAGATGGTCATTAATAAGGTAAACAAACTGACGTGATCACCATAGATGTAATCTATCACAGGCAACTTACCAAAATTCCAAACAGAATCGTATATGGATAAATCATCGGCCCACAAGAAAGCTTGTTGACGGAATTCAAAGGCTGAAGGCACAAACTGGAATACCGCAATCAAAATGGGCATCTGCAACAACATTGGCATACAGCCTCCTAAAGGATTAACCCCTGCTGAACGGTACAACTTCAAATTCTCCATTTGTTGGGTTTGCACATCGTCTTTGTATTTGTCTTTGATGGCATCCATTTCTGGCTTCAGCAAACGCATTTTAGCAGTAGACTTGAACGATTTAAATACCAAAGGCAATAACAAGGTTTTAATGATCAGTGTAAGCAACAGTATAATGATCCCATAATTACTTAAGTAACCTTGTAGAAAATTGAAAATTGGAATGATCATGAAACGATTGATCCAACCAAAAATTCCCCAGCCTAAAGGAATGATTTTATCTAATCCAATGCCTTGGTCTTTAAGTGTTTGATATTGATTCGGTCCAAAGAAATAGGTAAAATCAATGGTTTGCTCTTGAGCAGCATTCATGGGCAATTGGAGCACTGCAGACATATGTTTGATATTACCTGCCTGTTTAGGCGCCTCAGTTTGCAAGCTACTACCCTTTAAAAAACCTTGTTTACAAACCACTGTAGAGTTAAAAAACTGTTGTTTAAAGCTCACCCAATTACTTGGTTCTTCAAGGGCAATTTTCTCTAATTTGGTTTCAGAAATATAGTCAGCTACCTTGTCTTTGTATTGGAAATACATGGTGGTCTTTTTATTTTCCTCGACCACATCGCGTTCTTGCAGAGGCACATCGTTACTCATTTGCAAAGTCAAACCATTATTGGCCTGTAATACGCCGCCCATGTCATGTGTTGTGAACTGACTGCTCACCGCAAAACCATTTTCTTGAAGGCTATAGGACATTTGCATGTAAGCATTACTGCCGTAGTACAAACGGTAAACAACGCTTCTCTCATCTTTTTGGTGAAGGGTCCAAAAGAACTGACTTGACGCATAACGCTTTTGGTCAGCCGTAAAATACAAATTGTGTTGAGCAGAAGACTCATCGAATAATTTTACGGGTTTGCGCGCATCTGTTTTGTAGGCTTTCAACCACACCTGCTGTATGCCGGCTCCTTTATTATTGATACTTAGTTGAACGTCTTTGTTTTCAATGGTCGTGATAACTTCTTGCCCTTGCACAGCATTGGCAAATCCCTTATAAACAGAAAGCAAAGCTGAGCTGTCTTGAACAAGCACTTGCTTAAGGCTATCCTGTTGTGCATCTGCTTTGGCCATTTGAATGGCT
>JBEIKN010000095.1:0-7256 GCA_040379725.1 Flavobacteriales bacterium | reverse complement strand
TTAATGGCTTCTAATGCCGATTTCCCGATACGTCCATAGCCTATAATCACATGGTATTTTTTACGCCACATCACCCACTTAATAAACATCGGGCGGATCAATGACAAAATATCAGCCATGGCAATAATGGTTACCAAGGGTGCCAAAAAGTAAAAGCTATACATCAGCATTTGCAAGCCAAATGGCCCGGATACTGGTGCGCCAAAGTCCTTAGCACCAAATGTAAACAATGAAATCACATGAAACAAAATGATTGAATCAGGCTCGTTTTGCAATTCTGGTAGCTTATGCACCACTACCCCATTATGCAAACAAAACAAGGCACCTATTATTATAAAGACCGGTAAGAAAATCCTTATAAAATCAGATTTTTTCATCGACAGTAATCTTCAATCACACCAATTATCCCTCAAATTCCGCAATGCGTTTGAGCAACAATTTGCGTTGGGTTTTCTTAGGATCAAAATCATTGGATTCTTTTTCGGTAAACCCTTCTGCATTCATATCTGGCGATCCTTTTAAGGCCCACTTTTTAGCTGTTTTTTTATTGCCTGACTCTAAAAAATGATCTACCACTTCAGTCAAGTATTGGTATTTATAAGCTTCTAATTGATACGCGTAAACCATACCAATTTTTTCGGCTTTTAATTGCTCCCAACCGGCTTCAAAAAGTTTGTTTTTGATATTGATTGCGCCTTCTTTTTCAATGATTTTTAACAAATCATCGTCTGTGCTGTAATGGTCTTCCAATGGCGAAAACAAGATCTTACGGGCAGAAGCCGTACTGTCTTTGCTCAAACAATCGTCAACACTGTTGCAACCACACTCAGCATACAACTGCTCGCGTTGGTCTTTGGTATCTGCTTTAGTGGCCTTTCTATATACCCAACGGGCGCCCATAAACCACAACAAACAAGACACCAAAATAATGCCTCCAATGATGCTGTATTTGATCAGCTTTTTGCGTTGTTTAGCCTTTGCTTTTAGCCCATTTTGATAGCTCGTATTACCGAGCACTTCTTCTAATTCTTTAGCAATATTTTTCCAAGATTCTGATGAACTCATAATTATAAACTGTGTTTGTTTTTAAATGATTTAATTTCTGCCATTGCCACATCACCAACGCCTGGGATATCATCAATCTTATGCATACTGGTCGATCTCAAATCGTTCAATGTGCTTATCCCTGCACCAGATAATTTATTGAGCACAGCAGTTGACAATCCACCTACATCTTTAAGCGACTTAGCTAAAAAGGCATTGCGCTCAGCTTGTCTTTTTTGACTGGCAGCGCGTTCAGCAGCTTCTTCTTGTTCAAGACGACGACGTGCTTCAGCCTCTCGCTCTTTTTGTTCTTTTAACAATTGCTTGCATTCTGCCAAAGCGGTTTCTGCTTTTTGCTTTGTCGTAGGATGATAAGTCAACCAGGTAATCGCCGCTTCATACCAATCAATGGCATCCTCATATTTACTCTCAGATTTAGCATCATCGCCCTTCCATTTCTGGTAACGACCTCTGATACCTCTAAGGGTTTTGGACTCCTCGATATCGCCGTAAAAATCAATAAACAATTTGGCGTATTTACCCGCTAATGATTCGGTGCCTGATTGTCTAAACAATGCCTCGCATAATGCCACAGCCTCTGAAGGCAAAATGGCTTCGGTTTGCCAGTTGGTTTGAGACACCAACTCAACCACTTCTGACCAACGTTCTTGTTCATAGGCCGTCTTAATACTGGCCTGTAATGCTACTGCTTCCATACTTGATGATTAAACAACGAATATAGGGACTAAAGATTAAAAACATCAACTACTCAGGGTAGTTATTTATTCACATAAATCATTTGTAATTTAAACCGCTAATACCTATCATTGAACATCAAAAAATACAACAAACATGAAACACCTTTTATTTTATGCCATGAGCTTGATCATTGGGCTCAGTGCCTGCTCATCAAAAACTGATGCCTTAGCCCCTTTACGTAAAAAAGCAGAGAAAAGCATTTGCGACGATGTTAGAAGCATTACCCACAGTTCAATTGATGCTATGAGTATGGGTTTAGGCTCTATGGTGATTTCGAGTGTTATGTCAGAGAGCAAACAAGATTCTATCTTAATGAAACCTTTTTTACCCATGATTAGGAAAGACTTAAAAACCCTTAAGAAGCCAGAACTCGAGAACATTATCAGCAGTAAAAAAGCCCGTTATAAATTCATAGGCACTACCCTTTTAAACAATAAAGAAGCCATGACGAGCTCGCTTAAAAAATCATACGAGTTTGCAGCGCCATTGGTTGACAAAGCCATTGAATTTGTTCAATCTCAAGCCGCTCAAATTCAATAAACGCAAATCTATTTTTAATTAAGCCCAATCATTAGGTTGGGCTTTTTTTATGGGTTAGATGCACTTGTTCAAAGCAATAAACAGCACTAAATCCATGCTATAGATGTTTGCTACTCCAATCAATTCTTAGCTTGCAAGCAATACTTAATTGCCCAATTCATATTGCATAAAAAAGGCCCTGTGCTAACACAGGGCCTAGTTGTTTATTGATCATTCAATCATCCTTTAGAGAACAAGCTCTTAATGATCACTTCATCTAAGAAGCAAGATGATTGGTATAAGAATGGTGAACAAGAGAACTTAAAGTCGCCTGGTACATTTGACTTGTTGCTTAAAGCACTTGAAGCCAACCAATCTTCATCAGACTTCACATAATTTTCTAAGCTCTTAGTGGCAAAGCTAATACGTTGTTGATGTAAGATGCTATAGTCGAATAAATCCCAATCCTTAATCAATGCAAAATAGATGTCTAAGAAGCGGTTGAAATTCGGATAGGCGGTATAATTACCATTAGCGTCTGTTATGGATTCATCTTCGATTTGTGGTAGGGTCATTTTCTCACCAAATTCAAAAATGTATTCTGGCTTAACGCGGTCATTCCAAGCCAATGGTTTGCCATTGTATGAATAGCCTTCTTCACCAATGATTTCAGAATCAGAAAGGTCTTCAATCACAATTGATCTTGGCGCTGATAAACCATAAGCAACCTCAGCTTTTAGGTACTCCTTACGGGTATCCATTGTAAAGCTTGCAATGTGCTTACCTGCCATATCAGTGGTTAAACCTGAATTGAAACAATCTTCGTAATACTTCATACCAGTGGTTTCAGAAATCGCTTTTGGAATCCATTGGAACAAGTTACCACCTTTTCCAAAGTAGGCTGTTCTCACATGGAATTTACCAGTCTTAGCATCTTTCTTGTTACCCAACTCATCGTTGATATAACCTCTCACCATCTGACCAGCATGGAACATCAACATACCTGTTACATAAGCTGCAACAGCCATCACACCACGGGTGTGGCTTCTGTTGATTTCTTCAATTTCTGGCGCCCAGAACTGACTGTATAGGTGTTGTTCTAAAGCTGGATCTTTCTCTAATTTATCGAATAAGATGTTCAATAAGTAAGAAGACGTATTTGAATTGATTGAATCAATAGCACCAATGCCTTGGTTAAACTTGTGGCAGAAATGTTTCAATACATGTTGAATGTCTTTCGACAAACTCACTGCACTTGAAATTCTATCTGCAGCCACCTTCACAGATGACTGTTTAGCCAATCTTGCTCTTTGGTTTTTAGGATCATTGATTAAGAACAAGATGTCTGAAGTCACGCCACCAATGTCAAATCCGATAAAGATGGTATTGTCGTTCAAACTTACACCGCCTCTTGACAAGGCAAAGTTACAAACGGCTTCACTTTCTGTGATGGCAACATCCATATTGGCTTTGTTACCCTCAACATATGCCACCTTTGTTACAGTGTCTTTGATTGGATTTTCTGTTGAAACTGCTTCGCGGTATACGAACTCATAGGTACGACGCAAGTCTTTTGGCATTGATGATGGATAAGCCCAATTCAATGTTACAGGACGCATGTTCAAATCGTACATTTCTGCACTGATGTACAACCAAAGCATTTTTACAAACGCTTTTTTGTTCATCAAGTATTTGTCTTCGCGCTTCCATTTTAAATCGTATAACAATTTTTCAGTTTCACCTTCAATGCGTAAGTTCAACAAGCTGCTGTCGCCATCAATGATGTCTAAGTTTGGCTCAAATACTGGGAAACCACCTGAAATCGCATTCGCTCTGTCAATCAAGGCATCGTTGATTCTCAACTCGTTGTTCAACAACAAGGCTGAGCGGATAATACCCGTGTGGTTATCGTTTTGGAAGAAGAACAATTCATGTGGTTTAGCGTATTCGCCAAAGTTTTTGTTTTGCTCTTTACCCAAAATGAAACGACGTCTGTTGCTGATATCCATCAAACGGTTCTCATTTGATTTAGGGATTTGATAAGAGATACAAGTATTGGTACTACCAAAGTCAATACCAACTGTTACCGGAATCAAATCGTTTCTGTCATGGGTATGGTCAATAATGCCATCGTTCTCATCGTAACGACTGATATCGATTAAAATATAACCTGCAGAGAAATCTTCATTAGCGCCTGAATCAATTCTTAATTCAATACCTTTAAATGGTACACTTGATTCGTAGATTTCGTATTTAAGGTTTCTTTGTTTGACTTTATCCTTATCATAGAACACTTTCAAACCACAGTCAACACCCAATTTAGATTGTTTGTCAGCATCTTCAGTAATGTAGAACAATTTATTGTCTTCATCACTGCTGTACAACAAGTCATTGAGGTCTTTAGGGTCAGCTACAATAGGCACTGCTTTTAATTTCTCATCATTGTGTAACAAGTCTGAGAACAAGAAGTAGCGGTTCCATTTAGGACTGATAAAGTTTGGCCACAATACCACATTGGATTGTAAATCTTCTTCCGTTTTGTATACCTGATAGGTTTTAGCAAATGGGGTTAAAATACCACTGATTTCTAACTCTAGGGTTACTGTAACAGTATTGTCTTCTGGAGAGTATACACCTTTTAATGATTTAGACTTATCAGACTTATTCAACAATTGATCTAAACAACTGTAAAACTCGGTCAAACCTCTTGGCGATAATGGTAATGAGAAATATTCTTCTTGAACCCTTTCAGAAGCAGATGGACCGTTATCAACCACAGCGGTTAATACAGTCGATAAATTCGGATTGAAGCCAGACTCTTTGTCTAATTTTACCAAACGGGTTTTGTCGTTGTTCAACAACAATACATGCGGATTGAATTCTTCGCAGTCTTCTACTTTGTCTAACAAGTATTTTCCAGATTTTGTTCTGTAAATCTTGGTATCGATGTTGAACAATTTGTCGAATGGTTTGGCAAACTTATCACAGAAATCCAAAATGCCTCTTTCTCTTAATTGGTACTCAGGGAATTTTTTAGCAATGTAATTTCTGATCTCTTGAATCCATTCACGGAAGAATTCCATGGTCATGATGGTTTCAACCTTGCGTTGTTTGAACTCTGCAGAGTATTGCTCAATTTGCAAACGCACAAATGAAGCGTAATGGAACAATTTTTCTAATTGTTGTGCATTCAGCTCTGTAATTGGGTTAACAAATCGACCACCTTTGTAAAAAGGAATCTTTTTGTCTCTTAAATCATAATTGGCTGCAGGATATACCAAAGCAGATGGTGAGGTCGCACCAATGATCACATCATCAAAAGTGATGAGTTGGAAATAAGGTGGGTTCAACTCTTTTGGAGAGCGCTCAGGATCGCCCCAGATTGGACGGTCTTCAAACAACATGTTTCCAAAAGCACCGCTGATTTCATAGATATTGTCTACATATGAAATTGGATTTTTCTTTTCGTCCTCATTTAACTTTTGCGTATAATTAAGGTTAACCTGTTTGATTTTAACATCGTTGTTATACAAGGCTAAAATGGCTAACAGACCTTTGTACTCATCTTGCAAAGCAGCATACAAAGTATTCATACCTTGTTGCTTGTCTCTTTGGTCAAATTGAATGTAAGGAATACGCAAAGCGTTGGTCATCATATAGGCTCTGGCCCATGGTGAAGGCACTGACGTGATGACACCATAAATGTTACCAGAATCAGCATCCAAACTTGGCAAATCCAAAGCTTCTACGAATGCAGTTACTTGGTTGAGGGTATTCCAACCATCAGTGGCTTTTAATTGATTATCAGCCAGATTTTTATTTGGTGAAAGTAAGGCAAATCTTGTCCTTTTGTTTTCTTTTTTTATTTCTTCTGACATAAATTATTTTGATTGAGTGTTGATGTTTTCTTTAAACCAATTGATCACGTTTAAGTGATCAAAGGTGGTTTTCATGTGATCGAACAATTCTTTCTTGGTCCCTTTTTTAATCGGTTTGTTGTATTTAGCCCATTTAGCAACAAATACATCAGAAGCTTTACCAGTTTTGGCAAATTCATTAAACATTAAACGCTTGTTGAATTCTGACGCTTTGTCTTTATCTCTTAACTTTAATACGTCCATTGCATTTGGATGCATGTTTAAGAATTGACCTTCTTTAGGGGCATTCAATGAATAGAACATTTGAGGTACCCATCCTGGCTTAACAATTTCGCCATCGCGTTTGAAGGTAAAGTACTCAGCAAAACGGCTAAAGGCTTCTATTTCTGAATCAGAAAAATTGTAAGTGTAATTGTAACGCGCTAATACCTCTAAAAGGTTTTTAACATTGCCAGCAAAATCATCTTGGATCAATAGGTTGAGGTAGTATAAACCTGCCATATTGTTTTTGAAAATTTCAGGAAGAGTTTTGGCTTTTACCTTTTTATCAGCAGCTTCAGCAGCGCCTTTTACTTCACCTTCAATCATATCGTCAAAGTGGAAGTAGGCAATTTTATCTTCTTGGTTCTTTTCGTATTCAATAGCTTTGAAGCGAATGTCAGTGCTGTAGGTTTCTTTAAACCATTCTTTCTTGGTCAATTCAAAAAAGTGCTTAGCAGCAAAGGCGCCCATCAATTCATTCGGATGAGCAGGATTCTCTTGAGACTTACCACCAGTAATGGTTTTACCACCATCTGATCCCATGACTTTGGCTTTATAGTCGTCCATATTCAATGATTGGAATGGCCAACCCAAGAAATAGAAACGTTTGTAGGTGGTATTGATGGTTTCGTCTTTAATGTAATACATTAAGGCTGCAGCTGAGTTGTGTGCAAAGAACTGAGCATCGGCAATAACACGCTCTGCCTTTTTATGTTCTTTCGAAGGACTCTTAAAGCTGAAGTATGGGGTTAAAATAACCGCACCAAAGTAAATGTCTTCCATTTTGATGACACC
>JBEIKN010000094.1:0-7354 GCA_040379725.1 Flavobacteriales bacterium | reverse complement strand
GCTGGCAACATCCATTCGGTGAGTCGGTTTCTCCATAAGCCAGCAAAAGCAAAAGCAAACGGCACTATGGTGGCAGCAAATCCAAAAAACAAAGTCGGCGGATGAATCACCATCCAATAATTTTGTAACAATGGATTTAAACCATTGCCTTCTTTATAAATCTCTAAATAATTGGCTTTGCCTAACTTTTCTAAGACGGGAATCAACAAGGCTTCAGGATTGTGATCGCGCAACAATTCAAATGGACTGCTGCCAATCTTAACATCACCTATGTGGAAGCCCAACAACATACTGCCCAAGACTACTTGAGCTAAGGCCATCACAAACAATACAGGGGCTTGCCAATCTTTGGCTTTGCGAATCAAGACCAAACCCAATACCGCATGCCAAAACATCCACAATAAGAAACTACCTTCTTGACCTTCCCAAAAACAACTGATCATGTAATACCATGGCAATTCAGTTGATGAGTGTTGGTAAGCATACTGGTACTCAAAATAATGTTGATGGATGATGTAAAACAAGGCAACAAATACGGATAGTACGCCCAGTGCGTGGGCATAAAAAAAGCGCTTACCCCAAGTCACATAATCTGACGATTCTTGACGCACGGCTAAGGCGTAAAACAGCATCGAAAACAAGGCTGACACAAAAGACAACACGACTGCAAAATGGCCAAAATTGCCAATCCACAGGTGTTCTTTATTAAATATAATGGTTTCCAAAGTTTACTTCTTTTCGTATTTACTCGGACATTTTTTCAGGATTTCAACCGCTTCAAAATGATCCGATTCTGTATACCCAATCAATACCACCTTGTCCGTTTTTTCAAGGTCTTGAGGCTTAGCATTTCTGTATACAATTTTCTTTAATTGGCCTGTGGTATCATTCGCGTAAAACTCAAAATAGTTAGGATCTTTTTGAGGTTCATAGGTCATTGGCATACTGGTGTTTAATGTCGACACCACATGCAATTTGCGTTGTGGATGCTCTTGTGCAATTGAATCAGCTTGTTTGAAACAAACATACTGACTGGTATCGCCATAAAAACTGACCGCTATGGCCAAGCCCACAGAAATCACCACCAAAATCACAATGTGTACCGGCTTCATGAAGATTGTTTTTCTAAACGACTGATTTTTTTATCGAGGCGGAACAAATAGATCACAATGAGTAAAAAGATGATGGCAATGATGCCAACCACCACATAAATTTTACCATTGGCTTTTAAAACAGAGGGCTCTTGTTGTGTTTGAGCATAGGCTTGCATGCCCCACATGGCCAAAGCCATCAAACTAAAAATGTGCTTTTTCATTGTCTTTTTGAAGTTTGATTAAACGGAAACGGGTTCTGAGTTCGGCAATCCAAACAAAGAGTAATGTCCAACCAACTACAGCCGGATAAAACACCATTTCCATATTTTGACTTGAATTATAGGTTTTAAAATTAACAGTATCGCCACTGCCAGGATGAATACTTGATTGTGCCAATTTAGGCATCACCACTATGAGTGCCAAAAAAATCGGGAATACAAACACATTGTATACGGCGCCTAGTCGTGCGCGCTTAGCGTCATCGTTCACAGATTTCTGAATCATCCAATAGCCACCATAAATGGCCATACCGGCTGCTACCCCATTTAACTTAGGATCATTGGTCCAAGCTGTACCCCACGTATTGTATGCCCAAAACATCCCCGTTAACAAACCGCAGAAACCCATCAGTAAACCCACATTGGTAAGCTCTGTGGCATAGGCATCGCGCTTTGCACTTGGTTTTGACAAATACAACAGGCTATTGATCCAAGCGGCCAACAAAATCAACATCATGCCAAACCACATTGGCACGTGGTAAAACAAATTTCTGATGGTTTCATCTAAGATGCCGACATCTGTTGGCAAGTCAATCAGTAAACCATACACTAACGTGTACATCACCAATAAGACGGCCAAGGCTTTATACCATGCTTTTTGTAAAAATTTCATGATGGGCTTTTGTGCTGCGAAATTAGTCAAAATTTTAAGTATGGTGTATAATTTTATTCAAAAGGTGTGGATTTATTCTAAAGGGTTTTAGACCTTTGCCTCGCTTAACAATTATGCTGTTTAAATTTTTTAGAAATCTCTTGTTTTTAATGTCTGCAGAAAAGGCCCATTATGTGACCTTAAACCTATTGCGCATTGCCCTTAAAACCCCCTTAGTCGGTTGGTTGATTCGCAAATCCTTTAAAAGCAAAGCTAGCGATACGTTTGAATTCATTGGCTTGCAATTCCCCAACAGAGTGGGTTTAGCCGCAGGATTTGATAAAAACGCTAAGTACTTAGAAGTTATGAAGGCCCTTGGTTTTGGCCATGTTGAAATTGGCACGGTTACACCATTGGCTCAAGCAGGCAATGACAAACCAAGGTTGTTTAGGTTGATTCCTGACAGAGCCATTATTAACCGCATGGGATTTAACAACGATGGTGTCGAACGCATAGTGGAACGTTTAAAAAACAGACCACAAGGTTTAATTGTTGGAGGTAACATTGGCAAAAACAAAGTCACGCCTAACGAGCAAGCCGTTGACGATTACCGCAAATGCTTTATTGCCCTCTATCCTTATGTTGATTATTTCACGGTGAATGTGAGCAGCCCAAACACCCCTGGATTAAGGGCTTTACAAGACAGAGGCCCTTTAACAGAAATCTTAAATGCCCTCATGCATTTGCGCCAAGAATTTGTAATCAAAGGCCACAAAACCTTACCCATTCTCTTAAAAATTGCCCCAGATTTGAATCAAGAGCAGCTGAATGACATAGTGGCTTTAACCCTTGAAACCAAAATTGATGGCATTGTCGCTACCAATACCACCATAGACAGAACAGGTTTAACAACCGATACAGAAAGCATTGGTGCAGGCGGTTTAAGTGGCGATCCTGTCTATACAAAATCTACTATGGTATTGAGCTATTTGAACCAAGCCTTTGGAGGCAAAGTCCCTTTGATTGGCGTGGGTGGTATCAGCTCAGTGGCCGATGCTAAAGGCAAGCTCACTGCAGGTGCCTCCATAGTGCAATTGTACACTGGTTTTATTTACGAAGGACCAGCCCTAGTCAAGGCTTGTCAATCCTTGTAAACGCTTAAATAAATTTCAATATAAATATGATGACACCAACAAAAATGGTGGCCATCAGAATGCCTTTACTGATCAGGTCTTTGTCGAATTTTAAAAAGAGAAAAAACAAGGCTAAATTGCCCACTAAAGATACGCTTAAAATGGGTGCCAACAAATGGCCGTTCACATAGATGTTAAAGTAATCCATGGCTTTAAAACCCGGATTACTTGCAATAAAGGTCACAAAAGACACCACAAAGGCCGTCAAAACGCCTATGCCTAAACCCAGCATCAATTCTCTTCTCGGACTCATAAAATTTGTTTTAAATGCTGAATAACACCATTAGATGTTAAGTCGAACTTGGTCGGCACTACACTGATGTATTGATGATCAATGGCCCACAAATCGGTATCATTGTCTTCTGCATCTAGGTTGATGAATTTACCAGTCATCCAGTAATAGGTTTTACCTGATGGGTCTAATCGTTCGTCAAAATTTTCGGCATATTTTGCACTGGCTTGACGGCAAATGCGAATACCTTGAATAGTATCTGTGGCCGGCATATTCACATTGAGCAAAGTACCATAAGGCAAAGGATGCTGTAACATGGTTTCAACAATATGTTTAACATAGCTTCTGCAGGCTTCAAAATTGGCTTCAAGACTGTAATCACATAAAGAGAATCCAATGGCTTGAACCCCATCAACAGCTGCCTCAACAGCTGCACTCATCGTGCCACTGTATATCACATTGATGCTGTAATTTGGCCCGTGATTAATCCCCGACACCATAATATCAGGACGTCTTTCGCAGACTTTATCCAGAGCCAATTTAACACAATCAGCTGGGGTACCTGAACACTCATAAGCCAATACACCATCAAAAATATGCGAGCGTTTTAAACGCAAAGGTTGTGACACGGTAATGGCGTGCCCCATAGCGCTTTGTGGCTTATCAGGTGCCACCACTATAACCTCGCCAATGCTTTGCATACATTCCACCAAGACCCTTAATCCTGGCGCTGTAATGCCGTCATCATTGGCAATTAAAATCAATGGTTTTGACATGTTATTACAGGCTTAATGATTTGCCATAACGCGGCGCCAAATTAACCAGCATGTCTTTGGTCATGGCATCCAAATCATAAGCTGGTTGCCATCCCCAATGCGCTCTTGCTTCAGAGTCATCTATACTGTTTGGCCAGCTGTCTGCTATGGCTTGACGATGATCTGGTGCATACGTGGTTTTGAAGTCAGGAATGAATTTTTGTATAGATTCAGTAATGGCTTTAGGATCAAAGCTCATGCCCGCCAAATTGTAACTGCTGCGGATTTTGATTTGATCTGCCGGCGCATGCATAATATCCAATGTGGCTTTGAGCGCATCTGGCATATACAACATTGGCAATTCTGTATCTGGACCTAGGAAACAAGAGTGTTCGCCAGTTGTTAAGGCATCGTGGTAAATGCTCACTGCATAATCTGTAGTGCCACCACCTGGGGCACTTTTATACCCAATCAAACCTGGGTAACACAAACTGCGTACATCAACACCTCTTTTGTTGAAATAGTATTCGCAATAACGCTCACCGGCCAATTTACTGATACCATAAATGGTATTAGGATCCATCACACAGTTTTGAGGGGTGTGGTTCATTGGGGTGTGTGGTCCGAAGACTGCAATTGAGCTAGGCCAGTATACTTTACCAATTTTAAAATCAACTGCTGCATCTAATACATGGAATAAACCATCCATGTTCAAGCTCCAACCCAATTTAGGTTTGGCTTCTGCAGTGGCACTTAACAAAGCGGCTAAATGGTATACTTGAGTAGGTTTGTGTTTTTGCAAGATGCCTTCTAAGGCTTGTTTGTCCATAATGTCTAACAATTCAAATGGACCTTGTTTGAACACATCGTCTTGACTCTGTCTGACATCTGAAGCAATCACATGGGCATCGCCATAAATGTTGCGCAAAGCTTCAACCAATTCTGTTCCTAATTGGCCACAAGCACCTATTACTAAAATGTTTTCTTGCATACTGTATGTTTATATACCCTGCAAAAGTAAGGTTTTTTTTGTAAGGCTATAACAGCGTAATCCACAGTATATACCCTTAAACATTCGGCGCTTTTGTCTGAATTTATATATCTTTGCCCACGTATGTTCACCATCATCATTCCAAGTTGGAACAATCTGCCTTATTTAAAATTATGCATTGAAAGCCTGCAAAAAAACTCAAGCTTTCAACACCAAATTGTGGTGCATATTAATGAGGGCAATGATGGCACCAAACAATGGATAGAAGCCCAAGGTATTGAACACACTTACAGCGATCAAAACATCGGCATTTGCAAGGCATTGAACCAAGCATCCATCTTGGCCAAAACCAAATACCTCTGTTATTTTAATGACGACATGTATGCCCTACCTGGCTGGGATTATTTTTTGGCCAAAGACATTGAACAAATCGGTCATGATTTGTTTTTTGTATCGTCAACCATGATTGAACCCAAACCCGGCAAAGACCTCAACATTATTCAAGGGCAAGACTTTGGCGATATTCAGAACTTTCAGGAAAAAGCCCTGTTTAAAGCCTATAAAGATTTACAAATGCCTGACTGGAATGGCGCCAGTTGGCCACCCAACGTAGTTGCACTTAATTTATGGGAAGCTGTCGGCGGGTATTCTGATGAATTTAGTCCGGGCATGTACAGCGACCCTGATTTTGCTATGAAGTTGTGGCAACATGGCGTCCGCTATTTTAAGGGTGTTGGCGAAAGTAAAGTCTACCATTTCATGAGCAAATCAACCGGTAAAATTGTGCGCAATGATGGCCGCAAAACCTTTATGCAAAAATGGAAAATAACCCCAGGATTTTTTTACAACAAAATGCTTAAAATGGGGAGACCATTCAAAGGCCCACTGCCTAATTTAAACAAAGTCAGTTTGGCTTATTGGGGATCAAAAATCAAAGCCAAATTCATGGCTTAAGTCTGTGCCTACATTACTCCACTATAAATTGACTTGAATAGGTCTTTTGTGCAGCATTGATTTGCAAGACGTAGACACCTTTATTCAAAGATTGAACCGGCAAATCCCAAGCGTTGCAAGCAGCGTTTATGTTATACTGCATTTGAATTTGACCTAAGGTGTTGTATACGGTGATCACATCGTTGCTTTGAAGAGGCATATCAATGTGTAAATTTTGACTACATGGCACCGGATACAGATGCCCATTCATAGGATGGACAACTTGCTGATCAACACTACTGCTGTTAATGGCACAATACACAGAATTCGTAGAACCTACATACTGGTTATCAAAATAAACCGAAGCTGTGTTGCGCAAAAAATAGCCCTTACTCAGCGGCTTACACACCACTTTGTAACCGATATAGGCATTGCTATTGGTGTTCTCAAAATCTTTAATGCTGTTCGGATACAATTTGATGTTCGGGAAATGCCAAATTAAGATGCCCTTGTTGTGGTTGTTTGGATCTGTTTGAACCTCCGTGTAATAATACTTGTTGCTGCCAGTTTCTTCTACATAAGACATGTCTAAATTCAGATCTAGGGTATCAATAATGACCGCATAAAACACTGTATCTGATGTGAAATTATTGATGCTGATGTTGTAGCGCAAATCTCTGACATTTGCCTCTAAATACGCTATTGAATCGCCGGCACTTGGGGTCGGAAAAATGTCTTTTCTAAAGGCGCGAATACTCGGATTCACTTGTTGAGCAATTGAGTCAATATTGTCTGATGGAAACACATCGTTGTTGCTGCTGATCATAGCCGATACTTTGGCATCAAAAGTTGTGATCTGATCAAAGGCGGCATTGTTTGGATAAGCCTCGTATTTGATCACACGTTTATCGCCTGGATTGAGATTGTTATAAGCCCACACCAAAACAGAATCATTCAATTTATTGCTGTAATTAGGAATGGTCACTTCGCCAGTAAACAATGGATTCTTTTTGAGCACAACATACCCATTCAGTGCATTGGACCCAACATTCTCATAGGTCAAAGTGTACATGACCTTTTTATCTTTGACAACCTGAGTCCCTCTGTTAGAGGTGATCTGTACTTTTAAGTCATTCAGATTGGGAATGCGGTTGAGTGGAAATTGAATGCTATCGACGGACAAACTAAAGTAGACCGTTTTGAGTACCACGGTATCAGCACAATTGCTGCGCACCAGATTTCTGAATGGTTTGATGACAGTCCTGTAAGTGGTGGTTGACATATTT